>JADEXJ010000248.1 GCA_015207195.1 Pleurocapsales cyanobacterium LEGE 10410 | reverse complement strand
TTCTTTTGGTGGTGCGGTAGGACTTAGTGCGGTACGGGGGTCTTGTCCTTTCCCGAATTGTCCTTTTGGTGAATTTGATCGCCCTGATGAGTTAGTAGGTGCAGCCTTCTTTGGGACTGATTTTCAGCCATCTCCAATGGAAGGAGGTTCGGGTTCAGTTCCCCTAATCGACAATGCAGACATCCCGACTGCTCTAATTTTAGGAACTAACGACGGGATTTCTGCCCCTGCTGAGACTGAAGCGACTTTTGAGCAAATTCAAGATCCTCCTAAAGCCCTAATTGAAGTCGAGGGAACTAATCACTTTGGGATTACTAACGAAAACGATCCTCTGAATCCTCCTACTACACCTGCTGAAGTTCCTCCGATCCTTGCCGAACCTAACCCCCAGACAATTCCTCAAGAAGTTGCGATCGATACTATTGCCACCTGGAGTTCTCTGTTTTTGCGGGCAACTGTATTAGACGATCGCTCGGCTTTTGACTTTGTTTTTGGCGGAACTGGAGATGAATTAGACAGTAACGTCGCCGTAACCAGCGAACTTCCCCCCGATGTGTTTGTCTAACTGTCAATTGAGATCGAATAACCGCTCGACTCTGACAGAAAATAACGATCGCAGATAATTTTGAGAAGCAAATTTGGCTATAGTTATGTCACAAATTAATCTTGAATCCTTCGCTCCAGCAATGATTGAGAACCGTCAAAATAGTTATTTGGGCTACCAATGTCGTCTTCTCAAGAGTGAGACAGAAATTATCGAATACGAACGAGCATTGTATCGAGAATTTACCAGAAAAAATCCCCATAACTGGCTGTGTCGAAATTACCTGCTGATAGATGGCGATCGCTATAGAGCTTCTATTCCTTACTCCAATCAATCTATCTACGGAATCTATCGAGGAACGGAATTAATTTCAGCGGTAGCGATCGGCTTTAATACAGGTTGTCAAATGCAGTTTGAAGCCGTAGGCTTTAGTCTAGAACCAGAATTAACCAACTGCAATTATTGTGAGGTGTTAACCTTTTTTATCGCTCAAGATAAACATCATAATTATTTTCAAATAATCAAGCATCTCAAACAGGTTGTTATTACAGATTTAAAAGCGAGAAATATAGCTTTTGGCTTGGCAAATTGTACCAAAAATCTATTGCCTCTTTATCTAAGAATGGGCTGGAATATAATCGAGCAGAAAACACTTGAGAAAAAAACCAAATATCTAATAAAATTTGGTATTGAGTAGGACTATAGCAATTCTATTTGATTGGTGAACATAAGTTATTGTCAAAAGGCAGAAGGCAGAAGGCAGAAGTTAAGTCAATCGTTTTTTCATGAATGATTTAGGACTGCTATAGAAAGATGTTATCGATCTTCTCCCATGACTTTTCGAGTTATTGGTTGCTTATTTTTTTGGGTAACACCAGTTTGACGATCAGGACTTGATACAACTATATTGTGACCCCTGGAAGATGGGTTAAAAGCAAATCCTCTAATTGTTGCCAAGATTTTTGCTCTGGTAAGGTTAGGGCTTCGATCCCAGTCAACTTTTCTACCAGTTTCACCCCCGCAGTAGTGCTGGTAGCTACTCCAGTAATTAAATCTGGCTGCAATCCAAAACCTCGACTTACGCCCACTACGGCATAGGGATCGGAGGCACACAGAACAGTGTAGTTAATCTGCGATCGCATTTCTTCGAGAACAATTGCCCCATTATAGGGTTCAAAAGGAGATGCCCCCGCTTCAGCCACCACTACATCTGGTTCGGTGGCAGCAATTTTAGTTAAAAGCTGACGCAACCGTAGGCGAAATTCTTCTGGTTCACAGATCGAAGATGGCAAACCGACATCGACAAAATCAAATATCCGATCGGCACCCGCATCCTGCATGGCTAAGATATCTCGGTAACGCGCAGCCCCAGTTAGTTTTGCCCCAGTTACCTTCAGTCCCTTTTGCCGTAGCAGATGGATGATTACTCTGGCTGCGGTGGTTTTGCCTGCTGACATAGAAGTGCCAATAATCATAATTGTCGGACATTGATAGGGCTGTTCTGGTTGCGGATTGATAAAATCATCCATCGATAGCTTTTGTCCGTTTCGCAGTATATGTCCCCGATAAATCAAAGAGGGCGGAGATGGCAATAAGTAGGAAACTGAAGTGGCTTTGCCCAATAACCCCGCAGGAGTCAAAGCATGGAAAGAATTGTCTTCAGCAATGTCTTGCCAACTACCGACAATTTCTAGGGTTGCCTGCCGTACCCCAAAAGCACCGATAATTGAATCTCCTGGGAGTAAATTTGCCATTCGTCCGTTAGTCAGTTCGACTTTGGCTGAGGGATTGAGAGGCGGTATCACTTCACCCATTACATAATCCCCAGTTGCCCACTGCGATCGCCCTAAGGGTTTAACTTCAAAAGGAACGCGATCGAGATCGGCAATTCGGGTTAGGGAACTCAAGAAATATTGATTTGACATAGGTTTTACACTTATGCAATCTGTTTTAAACTTAAATACTTAAACGAGAGCTAGAAATCAAGCCAGCCAGTAAAGCAGCGCGATCGACCATCTGCCCCAGATCGACATGCTCACCGATCGCATGAGCGCCATCTCCCACTGCCCCCAAACCGTCTAAAGTAGGGGTATAAAGACTGGTAGTATTACCATCAGAACCGCCTCCCGCCGTACTTTCTGTTAATTCCATTCCCAATTCCGACCCAATTTGTTGTGCCAGCAACCAAAGCTGTTCGCTACCTGGAGTTTTTACCATTGGTGGTCTGCCAAATCTGCCTTCGACAATAATTTGACTACCAGCAGTCGTCGGTTGGAGGGAGCGAATTGCTGTTTCTACTTGTCGGGCATCATCGGGATTGAGTACCCGCACATCCACTACGGCTTTTGCTTCTGGAGCAATCACATTGGGGCGTAATCCGCCGTCAATAGTGCCGACGTTAACCGTAATCCCTCGTTGAGCATCGTTAAGGGCAAATAATTGCTGGATGATAAAAGTTAGTTCCAGGATGGCACTGATGCCCTTCTCTGGATCTAAACCAGCATGAGCAGCTTGACCGATCGCCCGAATGACAAATCTCCCCACACCTTTACGTTGGGTTTTAATTTTCCCCTGCAAACCAAGGGAGGGTTCCATCACTAATGCCCGATCTGCCTTTTGGGCTAGTCTTTTAATGTAGGGGGTAGATTCCCGACTGCCAATCTCTTCATCGGAGTTAACAAACAATACTGGACTTACTTCTGGTGATAATTCCCCAGCAGCGATCGCTTCGAGGGCAAACAAGGTCAATACTAATCCCGCCTTCATATCGTAAGCACCTGGGCCATATAATTTCCCCTGCTTAATTTTTAAAGGCATTTGCTCTAAAGTTCCTAACGACCAAACTGTATCGCAATGTCCCAAGAGAAGTTGGTAAGGTTGTTGCGAACGGCGATCGCGATCGATACCTAATAAATGTCCTCCCGTTTTCTGTCCTGGTAGGTGACGTACCCGATAACCTCTTTTTTTTAATTCTTGTTGCAAAATGGTCAAGACGGGTTTTTGGGCAGCAGGTACTAAGGAAGGGGATTCAGCGGTGACTAATTGGGTCAGTAAAGCAGTCATCTCTTCCTGACGACCATGAAGATAGTCCCGTAGTTTTTTAATGGTTGGCAGCGATCTACTTATAGTCATCTGAGATACCTGAGAATACATTAGTGGATTGACTCCTCACAAAAAAACACGACCAATTGTCTGGTAAGAGCTTGAGGATAAACTAAAACAAGAGATGAGTTAAGAAATAAAAATGGGGAAAGGATTTGGCGAGGATGAATACGACTTGGAGATCGCTGTTATCACTGGACTTTAATTTTTTACAGAGCAGGGGGTTTGAGCAAGAAATGCACGCTATGACAGCTTCGCTAGATCTGCCCCTAGCTGCTGAGCTCGTTGGTGGTTTCTCGTTGACAGTTTACTGTCTTTAGGGTCAACCATTCCAATCCACAGAGTACCGATAGGTTTTGCACCCAGCATACTGGCCAGTTCCTTTAGGGTTTTGATAGGCACCATGAGCCATCGAGCAATAAATCTGGGCGCAGCGCTGGAAGTGACCAGAACAGCTTTTTTCTTGGGCTTAGCAGTGCTGCGAATGGGGGCAGGAGAATTCCAAGGCCAATAGCTGTAGCAGACGGTGCGCTCCAGAAATCTCCGAGTCAGCGCATTAATGTCGCCAAAATTCACAGGTGCTCCCAGCACTAAAGCATCTGCTGCTTCAATGCGATCTAGCAAGGATGCCATATCATCATTGAGCAGACACTCACCCCGACCTGGCGCTTGCAGACAGTGACGACAGTTCGTACAAAACTCAATGTGCCGATCTTGCAGGTAAACTTTCTCGGTGTGAGCTTCTTTTTGGGCCGCTGCTTCCAGGATTTCACTCACAGCAGTATCAATGGTACCGTGTTTACGATAACTGCCCACGATGCCAATGATGTTGGGATTGATAACTTTGCGATCGCTATTCATACATTCCTCCCTATTGAAGTGGTGGGACGGAGGCAAAACCAGGACATTGTCCCGATCTCTATCTTGAGTATAAATTGGGTGATAGCTAATGTTACAGACTGTTCATAATTAGTTACCGCTTGAAAGTTCGGAATCGTCCCTCCTTTTAATTTAAGAATCGTTGCCATACGCCTGGCAGATGAGCGAAGCCATGGTCGAACATGATTAAGGCGAGAATAATGTGCATTGTTTACTCCTTGCGAAAGTCTATGGCATCGGACTGGGCGACGACTTCAGGTTCTTCAAATACGTAATCAGCATTCCGATACTGACGGCAAACAAGACTCCGTAAATCACCACCTGTGGGATAACTACTGGCTGACCTGCTCGCACCATAAACGCTACCATTGATAGAATCGCCAATGTGAGAAGCGTAAAGTGTGTCAGTAATGCTCCTGCAAGCGTATATCCTAAAGACCGTTTGCGCCACAGGCTGATAGCTGTTATTGCTATCGCGGGAAGTAGCCAGGCCATATCGAGTACTTGCACAAAATTGGTCGGCGTACCAGCGTCTATTAAGCTTTGAGGGGGATTCCCCGAAAGCGAAGCAGGGACTGCTTCACTTAGCCACAGTAAATAGAATAGACTCGCTACCATTCCCAGATAGATGCTTATCGCTTTGGTAGGCGTTCGTTCCGTGAAGCCTGCCGTGAAGCCTTCCCAATCCGTCGTTATGAGACCGCCAATCAGAGCATAGGTCGAACATCCCAGCAAGGCGACGTAAACCAGGAATAGCGGATTGAAACGGACATCGAAGGCATAACCAACATACGTGTACACCGTGTAGATTAATCCCCCTAGCCAGACCAGTCGGGCACGCTGAGAACCACGACTTGTAAGAAATGCGCTAATGACCAGAGTGGGAAGAGCTGCTACAAGCGTAATGACATCTTGACCTATTGCTTGCGCCACAAGATTCGGAGTGTCGCGGTAAAGACCACTAATGAATACTCCGCTCACCGTTGCAATTGCCAGCAGAACAGCCATAGGGACTGTAAGCCATAACCATACATCTGCATCTCTAGCGTTCTTGTTCATTTCCTAGTCGCACTAACTTTCTATTTCCGCCCATCAAAAGGAGACTTTTTCATTTCTGATGCGGTATCGGTATCAATGATATGCCTGGGCAAATCATGATTGCCAATCTTGCCGGGTTCTGACACTGGAAGTTCGCCAATTAAAATAGTGGGAGAAA
This sequence comes from Pleurocapsales cyanobacterium LEGE 10410, assembly GCA_015207195.1. Taxonomy (GTDB): domain Bacteria; phylum Cyanobacteriota; class Cyanobacteriia; order Cyanobacteriales; family Xenococcaceae; genus Waterburya. Next base: position 1,018 of record JADEXJ010000248.1, on the reverse strand, counting down.
TACCACCTTCGCTCAAAATTATTTTACTGTTATTTTTCAAGGAACTCTCTGTTACCTCTAGTCGTTTAAACTCTTGAGCATTGCCTTTAAAATATTGTTCGGCTGATTCATTGACAATTTGAATCGCTTGAGCTTTTCCTTCTGCTACCAGGATTTCAGCATCTCTCTGTCCCTGAGCTAATTGAATAGTAGCCATTTTTTCTTGCTCGGCAGCTTCAAACTTACCAGTTGCCAACAATCTCATCGCCCGACGTTCTTGTTCGGCAGTTTTTTGCTTGTGCATAGCTAGCTTAATATCATTGGGCGGATCGATTAGTTTGATTTCAACCTTGCAAACTTTTAAACCCCAATCTTGAGTCATCCGATCCAAATTTTGACACAGATTAGCAGAAATTTTTTCTCTGGCAACCAAACTTTCATCTAAAGTTAATCCTCCAAACTCTTGGCGCAAATTAGTCATAGCTAACTCTAAAACTGCCCTTTTCCAGTCATCAATACAATAAAAAGTTTTCTGAATGTCTTGCGCCTCTAAACCAGGACGAACCCAAACCAAACCGTCAACTCTAATCTCTACGTTATCTTTGGTAATAACTGGCTGAGGTGCAATGTCTAAAGTATGCTCTCTGACATCTCTAACCCTAGTAAATTCCAAAAAAGGTAGCTGAAAATGTAACCCAGGACCGACAAAACGCTGATATTTGCCCAACATTTCCACAATGCCCCTTTCGTATTGATTGACTACATAGAGTGGAAGACCAAATACTGTTCTCATGCTGGCTAACTCTCCAAATTTTTAAAATATACTCTCAAAAATACTCATATGTCCGTCGCTTTGACGCTTATCTTCGGTGCTTGCTTGAAGCTTGGAAATACCTACTCTTTACTTATAAACTGACATTACGCAGTTTTGAGAGATTGCAGTTCAAGCATAGCGTGTTGCAAAGCTTGTATGTAAATACGACTCCGCAAAGCAAAATGATTCATTTTGTGTTTTATTTTCAAACATTCCAATTTAAAT
>JADEXJ010000034.1 GCA_015207195.1 Pleurocapsales cyanobacterium LEGE 10410 | reverse complement strand
CCGTAGGGCATACGGGATCTAAAGCTTGGGGAGACGAAACCGCTGTCGGGGCACAGCGTTAGCTTGTCTTGGTAAGTTTCTTCTGCGAACCAAGAATCCCACGGTTTCTAACCGTGTGGAGTGTCAAAGCGGTTGTCATTTCAATCTGAGACAACCAATTAATATAACGTCCACAGATAAACGCAGATAGGTTGATCTGCTTTTCCATAAATCAATCGCCTGATGTGTATTAAATGGTCGAGCAAAGGGCGGTATAGTCGTTCCAGTTGATTTGGTTTCTTTAATTAGTATTGGATTTTTCGCGCTCTTCTCGGTTTTTGTTCTGAACTCGAATTTGAGTAGATTCAATATGGGCAACTGCTTTTTGAAGGGCAAAGAGTCTCTCATCAAAACAATGTTCGGGTGGTAACAAACTAAGTAACTTCAAATTTTTGAGTCTTTGTCTGACTTTTCCTTTAGCACCTACCAGAAATACTTGGCGATTGTTTTGGCAAGCATCTTTAACCATGTTTTCAATTGCCAGGGAAGCAGTTACCCCCAACAAAGGGACATCGCTCAAATCTAAAATTAATACCTCATACTTGTGGACAATGCCCATTCTCTGAGAAATAGTTTTGGCAGCACCAAAGCTCATCGGACCGCTGAGATTAAACAACAAAATTTTGCCTTTTGCTAATTTCAAAAGGTGTTTTTCGCCAATGGTCAGATCTGTATCATCATCAGGATTAGTAATCGCTTTGACTTTGTTGCTTTGAATATCACTCAAATTCTTAACCGTTAGCAGATTAGCAAAAAATACTCCTACCCCTACCGCCGTGATCAGATCGACAAACACGGTTAGGAACAAAACTATATACATCAATCCTGTTGCCTTGAGAGAAATTCGATGCGCTCGTCTCAAAAAGCTCCAGTCGATAATATCGATTCCAACCTTAATCAAAATTCCTGCCAAAACCGCATGGGGGATATTAGATGTCAAATCCCCCGCCTTTAAGACAATAATCAGCAAAACCAGAGCATGAACTATACCCGAAATAGGAGTTTTGCCACCCGATTTGACGTTGATCACCGTTCGCATGGTTGCCCCCGCTCCAGGAAGCCCGCCAGCTAAGCCAGAAATTAGATTGCCGATTCCTTGACCGACTAGTTCGCGATCGCTATCGTGTTGAGTATGAGTAATGTTGTCTGCTACTAAAGAAGTCAGCAACGAATCAATCGATCCCAAAACCGCTAACATCAAACTATATCCAAGTATCGAACGAAGCTGACTAATATTTAAGGCAGGCAAATGCAGGCTAGGTAGTCCGCTTGGTATATCGCCGATTAAGCGCAGTCCGTTTTCGGGATTATTGCTGCCGATGGCTACTGCCACAGAAGTTCCAATAATTAACGCCAACAAGGGAGAGGGGACAATCCGCGTTATTTTAGCAGGACAGAGAAAAACGATCGCCAAAGTCAAAGTACCTAAGCTCACCGCAGCAGGGTTAGCAGTGGCGATAAATGCAGGAAACTTACTAACCGACTCAATCACGTCTGCCGAAGCAGGATGTCCTAGAAAAGGACCGATCTGTAACAGGATAATAATTACGCCGATTCCCGACATAAAGCCCGAAATTACTGTATAAGGCATTAAGGTAATGTATTTGCCCAACCGTAGTATGCCAAAGAGAATTTGAAATATGCCCCCTAGCATGATTACCGTAAAGGCAAGCTCAATACTATTTTCCGTGTTGCTGGCAGCCACCCCAGAAAAGACTGTGGCAATTACTACAGTCATTGGTCCTGTAGGTCCAGAAATTTGCGAAGGAGTCCCACCAAACAGGGCAGCAAAAAAGCCTACTATGATTGCGCCATAAAGACCAGCGATCGCTCCAGCTCCAGAGGATACGCCGAAAGCCAGGGCTAAAGGTAGAGCAACTACTGCTGCCGTCATTCCACCAAACAGATCGCCTCGTACGTTTTTGAAGTGTAGACCGTTAACCAGTTGCATAAAATTAGATAACTGCGTTATTGAACGAATGATTTAAACATATAGTCATTCCAATTAATTTCCTTGTGGTTAACCAGCTTGTTGTTAGTCCTAAAGGATATACTGCGATCGCTCTCAGATTTAACACAAAGAGGGTTAGCATTTGGTAAAATACATCACCTGGAAAAATTTCTGCCTGGTTTCAACTATTTTTTCCGCAATATTTTTAAGCTTTACTTGAGATCCCCCTTAAAATCAAATTGAATTCAATAGCAACACGCTCAGGCGATCGAGCGATCGCCTCAACTGATTTAACTAAAATGATTAAGGCGTTTTCCAAATACGCTGATGATAATCTTCCAATTCGGCATAAGGATCGCTAGGCTCGTGGTGATGGTGATGTCCGTGACCGTGACTATGACCGTGACCGTGTTCGTCTACTGCTGCCAGTCTAAACTTACACATTTCGCAGTTCATCGCCACCTGACCCAACTGCGCCTCGATTTCTCTTGCTCGAAACACCTGTAACAACTGGGAGGCAACACCCATTTCTGGCAAGCAGGCAAAATCAATATCGGGATGCTGTTCTTCTTGCTGGGCAGTAAGATGATTGATTTTTTCCATTAACGTGCCTGTAAACAAGAAATAGGGCAGTACGATAATTCGTTTAGCCTGATACATATATGCCCGCCGAAAGCCTTCCAACAGCCGAGGATGGGTAATTCCAATAAAACAGGTTTCTACTGTTTTGTAGCCACTGCCCTCCCAAATAATTCGCGCTAGTTTGCAGACATCTCCATTGGCATCGGGATCGCTCGAACCCCTGCCGACGAACAATAGTACCGTATCTTCGCGAGAAACGTTGTGGGGATTGTGTTCTGGTCGATCTAATTGTGCCAGGCGATCGCGCCATAGTTCAACGATTTTGGGTGTAATTCCTAAGTGACGACCATAGCTAAAATTTAACTGGGGATAGAGCGATCGCGATCGGTCTAGTTCGTTGGTAACGTCAAATTTGTTGTGTCTGGCTGCAAATAATAAGATCGGTAAAGCAGTAATTTCTGTATACCCTCGTTTGATGCAAGCTTCTACTCCTTGCTGAATCGTTGGCTCAGTTAGTTCTAAAAAACAAGGAATTACAGGGCGAGAAGTATCTAACTTTTGGTAAGTTTCTACAAAATCGATTAGGGTTTGTCTGCCTCTTTCATTTCTTGTACCATGACCGATTGCCAACAAGGGTCTTTTGTAAGGCAGTGGGGGTAGTTGAAAAGAATCAAAATTCGGTCGAGTCAAAGAGTTGACCATGTGTCTGTACCTCGCAGATTAGTTGATTGGGCAAACTATAGCGATCGGCGGGCATCCTGACTGAGAGATCTTGGTACTATAGCCATTCTCAAATCAATGAGGTAGTTGGCTAATCCTTTCCCTTGTACCAGACACAACCAAAGTGTATCTCGCCAAAGAAACGCTATATCTCATCACAGTTGCGGGACAGCGTTGGACTTGCACCAAACTTTCCCCATTGCTTCTAATAACTGCTCCTTATTAGAACCGAACATTCTGTAGTCAATCGATTCTATCTTTAATTAGAGGCATTTTGACCGAAAATTAAGCTTAAGTTTAAACAAATAGAGAGCTTGGTAAACAATTACTTGCTACACAAACTCTCTGTTAAGAATGTATTTAATTTATTAGTGCAATGTCGATTTTACAGATCGGACGATCTCGATTACATGATTCCTAGCTGACCTAGAATACCTTGACCTGTGAAGTACTCAACAGCCATAGCTGCAACAAAGCCGATCATAGCCAAACGACCATTCCATACTTCTGAAAATCGAGTAAAGCCGAATTTGTTTTCTGGGTTTTCCATCAGTTTTAACCTCACTAAGAATTTGTACTTACTATTATAAGTAACATATATTTTTGTTGCCATTACTTTACAAAAGACTCGATTAAAGAGCTATGACGTAAAAAAATATTACGTTTGCTATGAATAATGTAAATTTTTTCTGTAATAACTTTACTAAAATACTTGTGATTACTAACTCTTAGAAGATTATTAAGCAAAACTAAATCTACCGATATCTGCTAAAAAGTCTAGTTGGTGACTTCATTTTTCTGAGATAAAAGCAATACCAGAACAATAAATATCTATCTAAAGTTATAGAAAAAAGAACGACGGCGATCGCTGATTGACTCATTTTGGTTCGAGCCGATGAGCAGCTAACAACTTTATTCGTTAAATTACCCTGAAATCTACATCCTTGCTAGTGCCGATATTTTAGATTGGATTTCTGGTTTTAGACCCTCTAGCTCATCAAGGTGTAGCCAACCTTCTTTCACTAGCTGGGCAAAATCGAACATGAAAGTGGAAGGATTATACTCATACTTTCCGTCTATTTCATATCTTTTGGTACTGAGTAAATCGTGTAAATACCACAGATCTTGAAGCTCGGCGATCGCACCAGCGCGATCTCGTACACTGGCGATCAAAGCGGAAGTTTCACGTTCATAGGCTTTTTTTAAAGCTTCTCTTGCTATTTTTTCCTCCGTTTCCAGCACTTTATTATTGTTTTGTTGTAACATTTAAGATTATATTTTGACCTAATATGATTGTTCTATATTAATAATATCAAGAAAACCTCCAATTATAGCTCGATTTAACAGATAATTGCCAACAAATAAGCCGATCGCTAATAACTATCAGCGATCGGCTCCAAGTTTGTTTGATTAAAACACTTTCTTTAGTAAATCAAAAAATTGTCCGAACTTTTTTTCGTCCAGCTAGAGATTGAAAGTTTTTTTTAGCCAGCCAAGTTGAGTAGTTCTCTAGGAGATGCTAATAGATCGATCGCCACAAAGAAAATTTTGTTTTCCGAATTAAGCAAAAATCTCCAGGACATATTCATGCCCACGCTAGCACCAAACCAGGGAGTCTGAACTTTTCCTGTTACCTTGATTTGGGTATAGCCATCTTCGGCGGGTTCGGAAATACCACGTTCTGGAGCTAATTTAAGATTGGGACATTCTTCTTTGAAAAATCCCAGTACTGCATCTTTACCTACGATTGGTCTTTTAAAAGGAGGTTGCAGCGCGCCGTCGGGAGTAAACAATTTAATTAACTCATCAAAGTCGTTGGCATTTAAGAGGTTCATGTAACTCAGTATGGTAGGATTAGTCACTCCTGCAATGTCAACTTTGGTTCTTTTAGACATTTCTACAGGAGGAGCAACTGGCTCGCTAACTCTTTTAAAGTTGCTCATTTTCGCAGGATCGAACCCCATATCCAACACCGTATTTCTCAATACAGTAATTTGTTGACCCGAATCTAATTCTTGGAGTGATTTCAAGACAGCACTAGCATTAGCAGACAGTTTGTATCCCTCGGGAATGGGAGCGACGATACCTTGTTCCATCCATTCTCCCAGTCGATACCAAAAACCCAGCTTGATATTGGGAGTCCAAGTAGCATAAGTACGGCAAATTGGAGTATCGGCACGATTAGCTAGGTCGCACATCACTTGGGATTGCTGTTGGAAGTTCATTGCCTTGATTTTGTCTAGAGTTGGTTCGGCAAACTGCATATTAGCAGCTCCTGGAGCAGCAACTGTAATAGTTTTACCCATTTCCAAATAGGAAAACCAAATCCAGGCTAACTGATCTTCGGCACTTAGCTGATTGAATCGAGCTGTTAGCGCGGGAACCGCATCAGCAGACAAGGTATCAGGAAATATGTTACGAGCTGAATCTATAGTGAATGGCATAGATATTTCTCCATGTTGATTATCGTGACAGCCAAAACGTCTTTGACTAAAATCACTGGCTATATTGTAAACAAATATTGACAAAAGTTAAAAATTGTTAAGTTAAATATAACTTTTGTTAGATATAAGATAAGCATTGCACGTTATCAGCAAAGTCTTTCTGTTTGTTAAAAATCTCAAACAAACGTCAATCGGTTTCAAGAGCGATCGCCTAGTTTCAGCAAACTAAAAAAAGGAAATCAAAGCATGTCAATCCAGAGCAACATTAGACCAATCTTACCTGAAGATTTGACAGCTTTAAAAAGTATAATTGACTCTAACGGCTTATTTCCTTCCGATATGCTGGACGATATGATGTCTGACTATTTCAATAATGAAAATACTAGCGATATCTGGTTTACCTATGCGGATGACAAACCAATAGCGATCGCCTATTGTGCGCCAGAGCGAATGACGGAGGGAACTTGGAATCTATACCTAATTGCCGTCCATCGCGATCTACAAGGTAAAGGGATAGGTACTGAGATGATGCAGTATATCGAACAATTATTAGCTGCCCGTGGAGCAAGAATACTGTTGGTAGAGACTTCGAGTCTATCTAGCTTTGAAGGCACGCGCCAGTTTTATCAAAAGTGTGGTTACGAACTAGAAGCGAGAATTCGCGAATTTTATCAAGCAGGAGAGGACAAAATTATCTTCCGCAAATCTCTAGATAAAAACAAATAAACCTGCACTTTGAACGATTGTGACAATGCGATCGCTCATAGTAAGCTTCTCGATCTCAACAATCGGAGCGAATAGCTGTAACATTATCCAAAGGTTTCTTATCTGGTAAGAATCTAAAAACGCTATTAGCAATACCAAACAACAAAAAACTTATAAATAATAATCCCAATCCAATAAATCCTAACCACACAACCCCAGGTTTGAAAAGAGAACTATCCAAAAAATCAATAGCTGGATTATAAGTAGTTAGAGTATAAATAATCAATCCCAGACAAACCGCGATCGCTAAAACCAGAGTTACAATCACAGCTTTAGCTCTTTCTAACTCCGAGATCTGCTTTGGTTTATTTTGTTCGGTATCTTCCATATTCATCAATATAGATTCAATAACTCTTTTGTAACACGAAAAGAATCATAGAAAACGCAGTTGTTGTTAAGTCACGTTCCAAAAATAAAATCTCTTAAATGAGTCCTGGTACATCGCTAATTTTGCTGTTATCCTGAATGCTGCTCGATCGCTCAATTAAAGTAAATGACACTTAACCCGCAAATTCCTCATTGTGCTTGGCAACGCCCTATCGGTAAAGGATGGAAAAAGCCCTATACGGTTCGCTACGCTAGCAATTTAGATGATGGTCCTTGGCATGGAATGCCTCTGGGTGGTATGGGTGCGGGGTGTATTGGCAGATCGACGAAGGGAGATTTTAACCTGTGGCATTTGGATGGCGGAGAACATATTTTCAAGTCCCTTCCCGCCTGTCAGTTTAGTATTTTTGAACAGACGGAATCTGATACCCAGGCATATGCTTTGTGTACTGAAGCACCTGACAATACGCTGTCTCGTTGGTCTTGGTATCCGTCAGAGAAAGGAACCTATAGCGCATTGTATCCTCGCAGTTGGTTTGAATATCGAGGTGTGTTTGCTGCGGATCTCACTTGCGAACAGTCTTCACCAATTTGGTCAGAAAGTTATCAGGAATCTAGCTACCCGATAGTTAATTTTGACTGGACGGTACACAACCCTACCGATAAGCCCATAACTTTGAGCATCATGCTGACATGGCAAAACACTGTCGGCTGGTTTACCAACGCGATTAAATCTCCTACGGTAAAAGTGCGGGATGATGGTAGTCCCGAATACGAATATCAACCCCAATGGCGAGATAGTACGGGGAACTATAACGAGTGGATTCAGGATAACTATCGAGTTGGCTGTTTGATGAATCGGGTGCAGCCTCACGAGCAAGTGCAGGAAGGAGACGGACAAATTGCGATCGCCTCAGTATATAATCCCAGTGTCGAAGTATTTTATCTCAGTCGCTGGAATCCTGATGGGGATGGTGGAGAAGTTTGGGACTACTTTGCAGCAGATGGTTCATTGCCTGACTTGCAGGATGAAACCCCCGCCGATCCTGGAGAACAAATTGCCTGTGCGATCGCGATCCGTTTTACAATCAAGCCAGGTAAAACTAAGCAAATACCCTTCACTCTGGCTTGGGACTTACCCGTAACGGAATTTAAGCAGGGAATTAACTGCTATCGTCGCTATACCGATTTTTTTGGACGCAACGGTAAAAATGCCTGGAGTATGGTGAGAACTTCTCTCAAGCATGGTGACTGGTGGCGAGAGAAAATAGTGGCTTGGCAACAGCCAATTCTACAACGAGAAGATCTACCCGACTGGTTTAAGATGGCACTGTTTAATGAGCTGTATCTACTGGCTGATGGTTGTACTCTGTGGACAGCAGCCACCGAAAACGACCCCGTAGGACAATTTGGCGTGTTGGAATGCATGGACTATCGTTGGTATGAAAGCCTAGACGTGCGCCTCTACGGTTCATTTGGTTTAATGATGCTATGGTCACGTCTAGACAAATCCGTCTTGGAAGCCTTTGCCCGTGCTATACCCCACCACGATGATACACCTCGTATAGTTGGTTATGATGGCTCTAGTGCCATTAGAAAAGAAGCTGGCGCAACTCCCCATGACCTCGGCGCACCCAACGAACACCCCTGGGAAGAAACTAACTATACTTCCTATCAAGACTGCAACCAGTGGAAAGACTTACCCAGCGATTTTGTCTTACAGGTATACCGCGATTATTTACTTACACCTGGAGAAGACACGAATTTTCTTTGGGAGTGCTGGGACAGCATCACTTTGACTCTGGCATACCTAAAGAAATTTGACCGCGATAACGATGGCATCCCCGAAAACTCTGGCGCACCCGATCAAACCTTCGACGACTGGAGGTTAAGAGGTATTAGTACCTACTGTGGCGGACTATGGATCGCAGCCTTGGAAGCAGCAGTTAAAATTGGCGAAATCTTAATTGCTAATCCGCCGATGAATCCTAACCTGCAACCTGACGACTTTCCTACAGGTATCGAAAATAAGATTAATACTTACAATAGCTGGTTGCATCAGGCGCGATCGCTCTATCACGATGTTCTCTGGAATGGCGAATATTATCGTCTCGATACGGAAAGCGGATCTAATGCAGTGATGGCAGATCAGCTTTGCGGTCAATTCTACGCCCGTTTGTTAGGTTTACCTGACGTAGTAGAAGAACAATACACCAAATCTACTCTAAATAAGATCTACGATGCCTGTTTCCTCAAATTCCACAAGGGTAAATATGGCGCAGCTAACGGCGTATTACCCGATGGTAGTCCTGTCAACCCCGACGACACCCACCCCCTAGAAGTCTGGACGGGAATCAACTTTGGTTTAGCTGCCTTTATGGTGCAAATGGGAATGAAGGAAGAGGCGTTTAGGCTAGCCGAAACCGTAGTCAAGCAAGTCTATGAAAATGGCTTACAGTTTAGAACACCTGAAGCAATTACCGCAGTGGGGACTTTTAGAGCTAGTCATTATTTAAGGGCGATGGCTATTTGGGGGATTTATGGTGTGTTGACTGGTTGGGAGTAATCTCGCGCAAAGACGCAGAGTCGCAGAGAGATTAATTGCTTATAAGGAATGTTATAAAAGAAAAAATTAAGTATTGATGATTATTCTTGTAAAGCTATATTTAAGAAGAAAATACAACAAGGCGAGAATGTTCAAAGGTGCGATTATGCCTGACGGTTCAGTTTATGAAGAAGATACTAAATAATATAATTACGCTGATATCTTTGCTTCAATATATTCAATAGAACTATTGGGTTGTGGGATAGATTCCCCATCTTCTCGCAAGCTTTCTAAGTGAAATTCAATTGCTTCTTGAATTAAAATTCTGACTTCTTCTGGAGTATCTCCTACCGCAATACAACCTGGTAAGTCAGGAACATAAGCACCATAGCTATGTTCACCTTGTTCGATTATCACTGCATAGCGCATTATCTCAATCCTCTTCTATCTGTGCTTGCTTCCAAATATTCTTTAAAGTGCCAATCGGAATTTCTTTGCTGAGTTTTCCCGATACTGTTACTGTACCCGATTTAGTCGGATAACCAAACGGCATTCCAAGTCTTCTTGGTAACTTAAATCAGCTATATTCTGACTCACTGTTGGAGCGGTATACCAACTATCCAATTGCTACAAAATAATGTGATAGGTTGGAACAACTGTATACAGTATACTTATAGCTGTTAGATCGATGAAACCTACAATTACGACTCAACCGCTAGTCAATGGCGATCGCCTAAATCAAAATATTGCTCGTTTGGCTACAATTGGCGCACTACCCAATGGTGGCGTTAAACGGATTGCTTATAGCCACGAAGACCTCCAGGCGCGTAATTTAGTCCAACAGTGGATGAGAGAAATAGAAATGGAGGTAAGGATTGATGCTGCTGGCAATATTATTGGTAAGTATCCTGGTAAACATGCCGCTGCACCAGCTTTAGCAACGGGTTCGCACATTGATACTGTTCCCTGTGGCGGACATTATGACGGTGCTTATGGAGTCTTAGCGGGATTAGAAGCGGTGCAAGTCCTTAAAGAACATCAGCTTCAGCTAAATCGCTCGGTTGAAGTAATTGTCTTTACCGATGAAGAAGGCAGCATGATTGGATCTAAAGCCATATCAGGTAGAGTTATTAATGATCCAGGTTATTATCGTCGTCCCGACGGTACGGATATATATTCTTGTTTAAAAGCAATAGGTGGAAATTGGGATAGTCTTGCTACTGCGCGTCGTAGTTCTCAAGATATAGCTGCTTTTGTCGAACTTCATGTCGAACAAGGACCTATTTTAGAATCTATGAACAAACAAATTGGCGTAGTTGAGGGCATAGTCGGGCAAAGGCGGTTTAATATTACAGTTAAAGGTAGTGCCAACCATGCAGGTACGACTCCGATGTCGATGCGTCATGATGCCTTGGTTGCTGCTGCAAGAGTAATTTTAGCCGTAAATAAAATCGGTAACACTCCTGGACAACAGGTAGCTACGGTGGGTAAAATGCAGGTTCTACCCAACGCTGCTAACGTCGTTCCTGGTTGGGTAGAGATGAGCTTAGATATCCGCGATCTTTCCAGTTTGCATATTGATAGCTTATTAGAACAATTGCGTACTTATCTAGAAGAAATAGCCGTTGCTACCAATACCCAAATACGTTTAAATCCCTGTTTGCATAACGAACCCGCCTTAGCCGAACCTCAAATTCAAAGTGCGATCGCTCGTTGCTGTAAAAAGCTCAATCTTAGTTACACTTATCTACCCAGTCGCGCCAGCCATGATGCTCAGGAAATGGCACAAGTCACCGATATGGGGATGATTTTTGTACCTAGTGAAATGGGAGTCTCACACGATGCTAGCGAATATACTTCTCCCGAACAGTGCGTTCGCGGTGCTAACGTGTTGCTGCAAACCTTAATCGAGTTAGATTCAGAACTCTCTAAATAAGTTTTTATGTCTTCTGAGAAATCGGCAGACCGATGTTCCTTAAATACGAGCCATATCGAAGCAATTTGTAATTAGCGATTTGGCAAAAATTGAGCAGCAAACTTAGTCGCTCGCAATTATTTGAGTAAGGAAACTCGTAATGTAAATACTTTTATTACACGAATACATTAACTTTAAATTGAAGAATTGAAAACTACATTTATTTAGCCTTGGGAAAATATATAATAGGACAAAAGTTTGTGTACTACAATGAGAAACTGGTCTGTTCTAATCCCCAACCTAAGCTCTTGGATTAATGCTTTTTTATTAGCAACCCTTTTGATAATAGCAACTTTATTAATTCCCGCGATTCACGAGCTGTTTGCAGTTATCTATATATTTTTCGCCTGGCTATTTTATTTTGCAGCCATTTTTTTGGCTTGGATAATCAATTTGCTGCCTCAAATAATTCAGGCGATCGTGATTGGAATAGTTAACTTTATTTCGGCGATAGTTGGCGGTTTGATTGCTTTGATTTCTCCGTTAGCTTTATTGCTGCCAATTCCGATTGTTGCCTTCGCCCACCATTATTTATATTTACTACTAGACCGATATTATCCAGACCTCAATCCGACAGAAAGAGGCAGAATAAGGGGATATTATCCTGGCATTGTCAGTTGGTGGTATGGTTTATATGCTCTGCTTGTAACTATACTGGCAATGCTTGTTAGCGATTCGGTATTGTCAATTTTGCCAGGATTGAATTTTAATCTGGTTGACTGCGGTTTAGAAACTTCAGAGGCGGGGTTTTATATCAGCAATCGGATCGATTTTTGGGTGCAGGTTGCATTGATGATTCTAAGACAACCAATCTATCGCCCTTTGATGCGTTTGATATTGTGGACTATCACGGCAGCTTACCTTTATCAGTTTGAATTTACTTTTAGACAACATTTAATTGATAGAGCATCTGGAACTAATAGCAATCTTTAGATCTTATTTCAACACTGCCTTAAGAACAGTTAAAAGTGCCTAATAATTTTAGTGGGCATTTGATGTTTTTTTCTGCCCACCCTACAACTACTTTTGAAGGTTCGTAACTCTCGTTCCACTAGGCGATCGCTCTGGGGAATTTAAGCTGCATACAGTGTAGCCAAAAAGCCAACCCACCAGAATCAAACTACCAACTATCTCCAGCTTGGTATAGATAGTAATAAGCCTTAGAAATCTGTTCATCATACTCCTATACTCCTCCTTATCTTCTGACATATAACAACGTCGTGCTTACGCCTGCGCTCCCCTAACTACTAGCTGATTTATAAGCAGCCCAGCCTCCCAAGTGAGAAATATCGGGCCAATTATGCTGTTCTACCAGTTCTTTCGGATACAGCATGGCGATCGCTTCCCCTTCTTCCAATTTTACCGTAGCTGGATACATGTGAGGTGGTTCGTTAGCCAGCAAGTATTCATACTGTTCGTTGGTCATCTCATAAACTTCCCCAGGAATACTAATTCCTCCAGTTTCTACAGCATAAATGGCGGGATGCCAACCGTTTTCTGCTGCATGAAGGCGATATTGGGGCAGAGTTTGGGTGGTTTTAATAAACTTAGCGTTGGTCAGATTTTGATGGTCTGGCTGTCCTCTCAAAGCCGAACCACAGATAAAAATATGTTTGATATTAGTTGCTGTTGTCATAGTGCTATTTGGATGTAGGTTATTTGGAATTATTGATAATTTTTAGTTCTCGTGCGACTCTGGCTTTGCTGGCGATTAAATGTTCTTTAACCATTTTTTGAGCTAACTCGACGTTTCGTTCGGCGATCGCTTCGTATACCTGCCGATGTTCTAGACGGATTTCTAAGACTTGAGGATTGTGTTTCGTAGTTTGCACTCGTAATAATGCCATCTTGTCAAAAATTTGCTTGAGCAAAGCTAATAACCATTGATTAGCCGAACTCTCCGCTATGAGATAATGAAATTGACAATCTAGGTCTAATAGTTTCTGGCTATCGGTTTGCTTCGATTCCGATTCTGTGGCTTCTGCCAATAGCACCAATTTTTCTAACTGCTCTAATTGCTGGGGAGTGATTAGTTCGCAGGCACTCGCTACCGAAAGCTGTTCTAAGGCTATACGACAATCATAAAGCTGCATCGCATCCTGGAGCGACAGAGTAGTAACTCGAAAACCACCATTGGGGTGGGATACTACTAATTTTTCCCGATGCAGTTGCCCGATCGCTTCACGAATTGGCGTGCGACTGACGTTTAACCGCTTGGCTAATTTAGTTTCGACTATGCGATCGCCAGAAGCTAAATCTCCTGACAAAATAATTTTTCTTAGGGCTTGGTATACTTGTTCTCGAAGAGACTGGCTGCGTTGAATAGCAATCATAGCTTGAGTTTGGACTCAGTGAAGGCTACTAAATGTTGTTGTGAATTATATCTGTTATTATTCGGCTCAAGTATACAGTATACATACATAGTAATTTGAGTTGGTAGGTGTTGTTCAAAAAACTGAATCAGACCAACAGCGATGCTTGAGCAGTAATCTTAGATCAAACAAATCGATCTCTAGCTATGTTTTGGTATTTTTGCCTTGATAACTATTTTTTGGCAACTTTTGACAACATAGTATAACTATGTGTTAGGATAATTTGGCAAATCTGGGTCATTAGCTCAATTGGATAGAGCACCGCCCTTCTAAGGCGTAGGTTTCAGGTTCGAGTCCTGAATGGCCTGTTGCGCAAGAGCTAGTCTTACTCTGATTCGCGTATCGCCTCTATTCTTAGCATTGATAGGCAGTTTTACTATTTTACTATGATAAAAAATTGGAAGACGAGCATTGCACCCATCTTCCAATAAATTTAAGACAACTAACCTCGTAGCTTATCTAAAACGCTGAGATCTTCCATCGTGGAGACATCTCCAACTAACTCCTCCTCCGCAGCTATATTGCGTAAGAAACGACGAATAATCTTACCCGAACGCGTTTTGGGGAGGGCATCGGTAAAGCGAATTTCTCCAGGACGGGCGATCGCGCCAATTTCTTTGACTACGTGCTGCTTCAACTCTTGCTGTAGTTCGTCACTGGCACTATAAGAACCTTCGAGGATTACAAAAGCATAGACATCTTCACCTTTGACCTCATCGGGGCGAGACACTACCGCAGCTTCGGCAACCGCAGGATGGGATACCAAGGCTGATTCGACTTCCATCGTACCTAAACGATGTCCTGCAATGTTCATTACGTCGTCAACCCGACCCATTACCCAAAAGTAACCATCTTCGTCTTTACGAGCGCCATCCCCTGCAAAATATAGATACTTACCGTCTTTGGGGGGAATATGTTCCCAATAGGTACGGCGAAAGCGATCGTCATTTTTGTAAACGGTACGCATCATACTTGGCCAAGGTTGTTTAATAACTAAATAACCCCCCTCGTTTTCTTTCACGGGATTGCCTGACAAATCCACTACGTCGGCAATAATCCCAGGAAAAGGAAAAGTAGCCGATCCAGGTTTGGTAGGAGTTGCCCCAGGTAAGGGAGTTAGCATAAAGCCCCCCGTTTCCGTTTGCCACCAAGTATCTACAATCGGACAGCGATCGCCACCAATTACTCTGTGATACCAGATCCAGGCTTCGGGGTTAATCGGTTCGCCTACCGTACCGAGAATGCGTAGGGAAGAAAGATCCCGACGGTTAGGGTGTTCCTCACCCATTTTGATAAACGCCCGTATTGCAGTAGGGGCAGTATAAAAGATCGTTACGCCATATTTTTCCACCACATCCCAAAAACAGCCAGGATTAGAGGGGCGGGGTGCGCCTTCATACATTACCGTAGTTGCCCCGTTAGATAGTGGACCGTAGACAATATAGCTATGTCCCGTAATCCAGCCGACATCGGCGGTACACCAATAGATATCATCTTCCTTAATATCAAACGTCCATTTAAAGGTCATGTGGGTGTAGAGGTTATAACCCCCCGTAGTGTGAACTACCCCCTTGGGCTGACCTGTAGTCCCGCTGGTATAGAGAATGAATAGTAAATCTTCGCTATCCATTTGTTCTGCTGGACAATCATCGCTGGCATCGGTCTTAAGTTCATGCCACCAATGATCTCTTCCTGACTGCATCGAGATATCTTGCTTGGTGCGCTGCACCACCAAAACATTTTTTACGTTAGGAACATCGGCAGCGATCGCTTGATCTACCGCATCTTTGAGGGGAACAATTTTGTCTTTGCGCCAGCCACCATCGGCAGTAATTACTAATTTTGCTTCTGCATCCTGGAGACGGGCTTTTAAGGCTTCGGCACTAAACCCGCCGAAAACAACGCTATGGGCTGCCCCAATTCTGGCACAGGCTAACATGGCAATGGCTGCTTCGGGGATCATCGGCATATAAATTCCCACGCGATCGCCTTTGGTTACTCCTAACTGCTTAATTACGTTTGCCATCTGACAGACTTCTCGATGGAGTTGGGCATAGGTTAAAGTTCGTGAATCTCCTGGTTCACCTTCCCAAATTAAGGCTGGTTTGTCTCGGCGATCGGTAGTGAGATGTCGATCTAGACAGTTGTAAGAAATATTAATTTTGCCGTTAACAAACCATTTAGCAAAGGGTGGCTGCCAATCTAATGTCTCATCCCATTTTTTAAACCAGTGTAATTCTTGTTCGGCTAGCTTCGACCAAAAGCCACTCAGATCTTGTTCTGCTGAAGCACAAAGCTTTTGATACTCCTCCATGCTTTTAATAGCAGCTTTTTGAGCAAATTCTGTGGGGGGATTAAAAACTCTTTTCTCTTGTAAAATCGATTCTATAGTTGCTTCTGACATAGCTACTCTTGACTATAAGGCTGTATACAGTTATTTGTAACGCCAATCTTGTCAGAGTGAGTTTAATATTTACGAAGTTGGTAAATATTCTTTAACTATTGCCAAAGTTAATCGCTACTAGTTTCCAATAGATCTTGGCGATCGCCATTTTAGCTTACTGTTGACAATGTAAATTCTTTTAACTAGTACTACAATGTTCCACTTTTGAGCGACAATAAAGACATCAGTAAATATACTATTGTTGTTTGTAATAAAACAAAAAGATGTCCTATAAGTTTCTACTAACAGTATTTTTAACTAGCCTGGGTTCTCTTGGTGCGCTTGCGCCCATAGCTGTCGCCCAAGAACGCCCGAAATGCTATATAATCGACCCCTCTGGGCAACTGACCGATTTAAGTGATATTTGCGATGTCAGTCAGAAGCAGTCACCTGACACCGAGACTGCTACTACCGACACTGCTACTAATGATGGTCTAAATATTATTAACAATAATAACAATACTATCTACTCCGAACCTTCAACTAGAGGGCTTTCTGAAGGTAGTAGCACCTACATTTTGGGGGGAGATGATTTTTCCTTTGATTCTGGTTCAAGTTTTATCGACAGTTCCTACTACATTGATAACGAAATAGGTGTAGACTATACTGCGTATATAAGACGCTATAAAGTTCCTCCTACTTTCCTGGTGCGACCAACACTCAAAGACCAAGTGTTTGGATTTGACCACTATCGCAATAGTCCAACGTCAATTCTGAGACGAGGGCAAAGCAGGATCCCTTTTATTGTTTATCGCTATCAAAAATGATCATGTCTCATTTTTTCGATAGTGCATACATTTAAGCTGTAAGTCTATCTAGCTTTGAGAAGATGGCGATCGCTTACTCTTTGATCCAGTAATGCAACAGAAACGGGCGATCGCCTCAAAACAACGCGCAGTTAATGTTATTCTGCAACAACGATGCACAATCTTACATAAACGAGCGGGTTTTCGCTCTCGGTGATACTTGCTACGAACCTGAGTTTGGCTATTGGAGAAAGTAATTGATTAGTGATTAACAATCAGCTTATTGAGAATCTAAAACAGATTGTCTCTGACTCCGCCACCAACCTCGAACTAGTCTAATTTCATCGTAGCTATAGTCTTCTCCCAAAGCATCTTTGATAGTTTTGAGGGGAAGATCTCCCACCTGTTCTATAGTCTGAATAATTGCCTGTTGCTTATCTGCTTTGACTAACTTATTAAGAGCAACTGGCTGATTCATTTCAATCAATTGGCTTAGATGACTATTAATTGTACCGACGGCAAAGCCACGTTTTTGGGCTATTTCGACCACACTTAAGCCCTGTTGGTGTAACTGGAGAGTTGCCATTTGGCTTTTGGAAGGAATGCTAATTGGTAATTTATGCTGTTCGCCAAATTCTAAAATTGCCGAGATAAAGCGATCGCCATACTGCTGTGCCTTATACTCATTGACTCCCGAAAGATTGGCAAAATCAGCTAGAGTTTTGGGGCGTACCTGTGCCATTAGCCTGAGACTGGAATCGGCAAAAATCATGTAGGGGGCAAGGGAATTAGCATCGGCAATTTGTTTACGTAGCTTGCGTAGTTTCTCAAATAATAGTTCTGCTTCCGCCTTACGGGGATTATAGTTAGCCGTGGTTTTGGTTTGATGTTTATCGACTGCTATTTCAACTCTTTGTTGGTTACGAAAAATTTCCCAACTGTGTTTGTTTAATTTAAGAATAGAGTAGCCATCGGTGGTTTGTCCTACTAATCCTTGATGTACCAGACTTCGCCCCAGCATTCTCCACTCGTCGGCAGTTCTTCCTTTGCCAATACCATAGGTGGACAACAGATGATGTCCGTATTGATAAATTTTTTGTTTTCGCGAACCAATCAGGACATCTACAATATGATTGATGCCAAACTTTTCCTGACAACGAGCAACACAGGAAAGAAACTTTTGCGCTTCTATCGTCCAATCTTCAATCGGTTTGGGATTGAGACAATTATCACACTTTCCGCAGTTACCCCGATATCTTTCCCCAAAATAACTGAGAATTATTTTACGACGGCAATCATTTCCCGAACCATAGTCAATCACCTGCCGTAGTTGTTGTAGGGCAATCTTTCGTTCATCTTGATTCGACTTTTGCTCGATTAAGAACTCAATTTTTCGGCGATCGCCCAAACCAAAAAACAAAATCGACTTAGAAGGTTCGCCATCTCTTCCCGCCCTACCCGATTCTTGATAGAAGCTTTCCAGACTGCGGGGTAAATCATAATGAAACACAAAACGGACATCGGGCTTGTTGATTCCCATGCCAAAAGCGATCGTCGCTACAATTACCCGAACGTCATCTCGCAAAAAACTCGTTTGATTGCTGCTGCGTTCTCGATCCGACAACCCCGCATGATAGGGTAGGGCATCGATTCCATCATGGCACAATCTCGTGGCAACCTCTTCTACGCTGCGACGACTGAGACAATAAACAATACCCGCTCCTGTTTCGGCACGAATCGCTCGCAGTAATTTATGATAGACATGACGATCTTTGGGCTGTACTTCGTAGTGAAGATTGGGGCGATCGAAGCTAGCCAGATGAATATCGGGCGATCGCAAATCTAACTGGCGAACAATATCCTGCTGTACTCTTTTGGTAGCGGTGGCGGTGAGTGCCTGAAGAGGAATCTTGGGGTAGCGTTGGCGTAATAGTTTTAGTTTTCTATATTCGGGGCGAAAATCATGTCCCCATTCCGAAACGCAGTGTGCCTCATCGATGGCGATCGTACTGATACCCACATCCCGATGTACTCGATCTAGAAACAGACTAAATCTTTCATTCAAAAGCCGTTCGGGGGCAACATAGAGTAGCTTAACCTGATTTTTAAGAATGGCAATCTGGCGCGATCGTCTTGCTTCATACTCCAGGGTACTATTAAGATAAGTCGCAGAGATCCCATTATCCTGTAAAGCATCGACCTGATCCTGCATCAGGGCAATCAACGGCGAGACAACAATAGTAATGCCTTTTCTCAGCAAAGCTGGCAGCTGAAAACAAAGAGACTTACCGCCCCCTGTCGGCATGATCGTCAATAAATCTTTATTTTGTAATGCTGCTTCAATAATTTTCTTTTGTCCAGGACGAAAAGTATCGTAACCGAAAAAATGTTTTAAAGCATCCTCTAAGGAGGCAAAAGTTGTCATAATTTACTAGCGGAATACTTTTCTCTAGGAATTATTGTATAGCTCTTCTCAAATTGTTGAAGTACAAAGTTTTTTTTCTTTTGAAGGTTATATCGAACCTCTAATAGCTTTACTAGTCAAATCTTCCCGCCCAACTTCAACCAAGGCGCGATCGCGTATCCGACAGGAATCACATACACCACAGGGAGTATCTCCACCCTGATAACAAGACCAAGTATCGGCAATGGGAACGTTCAACTGCAAAGCACGACGGACAATATCTGCTTTGGAATCTTTTACTAGAGGCGCAATTAACTTGGGCGCGTTCCCCTCAACTCCTGCTTTAGAAGAGAGATTGGCTAACTGTTGATAGGCTGCGAGATATTCGGGACGACAATCGGGATAGCCAGAATAATCTACCGCATTAATACCGAGGTAGATCGCCTGGGCGTGTTTGGCTTCGGCGAGAGAAAGAGCGATCGCGATAAACACCGTATTGCGTCCTGGTACATAGGTTGAAGGAATCACATCAGGCTGTACCCCTTCTTGGGGAATAGTCATCGATTCATCTGTCAGTGAAGAACCTCCCCACTGAGATAAATTCACTTCAATGATAAAGTGTTGTTCAATTCCCAGTGCTTTAGCAATCTTCTTGGCAGCCTCTAATTCTTTTTGGTGACGTTGACCATAGCGAAAAGACAGGGCGATCGCTTCATACCCGTCGGCAATAGCGATCGCTGCGGTAGTAGCGGAATCTAAACCTCCAGAAAGTAAAACAACTACTTGATTCATAATTCATATTTTCGGCTAACTGATTTATGGCTTATAGCTTATAGCTTATAGCTACAAGTTAAGATAAACAAAGCCTATACAGTAAGTAGCTTAAATGTCATCACAGGGAGAAACCATAGTTGCGATCGCCACCGCCGTTGTACCGCAGCAGGGTAGCGTGGGTATAGTTCGCTTATCGGGAGAAACAGCCCTCAAAATTGCCCAAGATTTATTTCATACTCCTGGTAAGCAAGAATGGTTAACCCATCGGATTCTTTATGGTTACATTCGCCATCCCCAAACCAAACAGGTAGTAGACGAGGCTTTATTACTATTGATGTTGCAACCCCGTTCTTTTACCCGTGAAGACGTGGTGGAGTTTCACTGCCACGGCGGTATTATTGCCGTCCAGGAAGTGCTACAGCTATGTGTG
Organism: Pleurocapsales cyanobacterium LEGE 10410; assembly: GCA_015207195.1. Classification (GTDB taxonomy): domain Bacteria; phylum Cyanobacteriota; class Cyanobacteriia; order Cyanobacteriales; family Xenococcaceae; genus Waterburya. Next base: position 27,013 of record JADEXJ010000034.1, on the reverse strand, counting down.
GCACAAGGAGCAAGATTGGCGCAACCAGGAGAATTTACCCTGAGAGCTTTTCTCAATGGCAGAATTGACTTGACCCAAGCCGAAAGTGTTGCTGAACTCGTCTCTGCCCAATCCAAAGCAGCTTCTCAAGTAGCTTTGGCAGGATTGCAGGGTAAGTTAGGTAGTCCGATTCGGGAACTTAGAACTACCTGTCTGGATATCTTAGCCGAAGTAGAAGCCAGGATAGATTTTGCCGACGATCTCCCCCCCCTAGATGAAGTCCAGATACAGCAGCAGCTAAAGAATGTTCTGACTCAGGTACAGAATATCTTGGCGACAGCAGAACAAGGAGAATTGTTGAGAAGCGGTTTAAAAGTCGCCATTGTCGGCTGCCCTAACGTGGGTAAATCTAGTTTACTCAACGCCTGGAGTAAAAGCGATCGCGCGATCGTTACCGATCTCCCTGGAACAACTCGCGACACGATCGAGTCTACTTTAGTTGTAGGCGGGATTCCCGTAAAAGTGCTGGACACCGCAGGAATTAGAGACACTATAGATACTGTCGAAAAAATTGGCGTAGAGCGATCGCGCAATGCAGCAGCAGCAGCAGATCTAGTCTTGTTAACCATTGATGCTGCCTTGGGGTGGACAAAAGCGGATCGAGAAATCTACGAACGAGTAAAAAACCGACTGTTAATTTTAGTAATCAATAAAACCGATCTGGCTTCTCCTCAAACAATTGATTATCCCCAAGAAATTAAGCAGGTAGTCTCTACTAGTGCTGCTAACCATCGGGGAATCGACGACTTAGAAACCGCAATTCTAGCGTTGGTCAACCAAGGTGCGATCTCTGCTCAAAACTCGGAGGTTGCAGTTAATCAAAGACAAGCCTCTGCACTAACCAAAGCTAGAGTGGCTTTAGAACAGGTACACTCAACCATTGCTAACCAGTTGCCTTTAGACTTTTGGACGATCGATCTTCGCGGGGCAATTCAAGCCTTGGGAGAAATTACGGGAGAAGAAGTCACCGAATCAGTTTTAGACCGCATCTTCAGCCGTTTTTGTATCGGCAAGTAAACAATCACTTATTACTTATTACTTATTACTTATTACTTATTACTTATTACTTATTACTTATTACTTATTACTTATTACTCTCTACTCCCTACTCCCTACTTCCTACTTCCGAGCAATTAACTAATCTTGTCCTAACCAATTAACCTACTGCGATATCTACCTACCTTTCCCCAAAACTACAACTCTCAAGGTTTTAATCGCGATTGCCAGATCTAGAAAGATTGAATAGTTTTTGATGTAGTAAAGGTCGTAGGCTACCTTTTGATAAGCATCTTCCACCGAAGCACCATAAGGATAACAAACCTGCGCCCAACCAGTGATACCTGGTTTGACCAAATATCGCACGTCGTAATAGGGAATTTCTTCTCTCAGCTGGAGGTCAAATTCTGGTCGTTCGGGGCGAGGTCCAATCAGGCTCATTTCTCCTTTAAACACGTTCCAAAGTTGAGGAAGTTCATCAATTCTGGTTAAGCGAATAAACGAGCCAACGGGAGTAATGCGCGGGTCTTTTTCGGTTGCCCACTGGATTCCTCTGGCTTCGGCGTTTTGATACATAGAACGAAACTTATGCACGCGAAACTTCTTACCATTCAGCCCAGTTCTGACCTGAGAATAAAAGATCGGTCCTTTGCTATTTAGCTTAATGGCGATCGCCACTGGGATTGTAATCGGCAAGGTCACGATCAGCATTACACCTGCTACCACTAGGTCGATCGCCTGTTTCAATTTCACCTTGATCCGATTGTGTAGAATGTTGAACCCAGAAGTGAAAGCAAACCAATCGTCCTGTATATATTTGGGAGGAATCTTTTGCCAAAACTGTTCGCAAAAGTCGGCTATGCTATAGACGTATACTCCTTTGAGCCTCATATCCATTAGCTCTCGGATCATCTGCTCGGATAGATTACGTTCTGCCCCGTCAATTAAAATTCCCGACCAGTACTGCTGTTTCCAGGTCGAGTCAAAATTATCTACAGTATCTAACAAGGTGTTACCACCAATTTCCAGATTGCGCTCGACACTAGTATCTTCCGCAAAATAATCGAAGAAGGGGACAAATTCAGTACGGAAATTTAATCTGCGGTGTTCTCTTCTAAAATCTACAACTTTTTGATAGTTCCCTAAAACTAGAAATCGACCGATCTGCTGATTGGCTCTAAGCCAGCGATCGACAATCATCCTGCTGCTGACTGCCCAGATAGAGAACGGACATACGCTAATTAGCAAGACGCTTCTTCCGACAATTGGTTCGCTACCCCACAATCCCGTAAAATAAATACCACAGGTAACACCAACAATGGTTACTAAAATACCAATCACCGCTCTTTCTGAAAGTCTAACTCCAGAAACTTCCCTGTTTAGCTTGTACGTGTCCGTAAGGTATAGTCCAAACAAATACATTGCAATCAAACCGTATAAAATTGGAGTTCTCAAATCCAAAGTTTCAGATACACGTATTTGAAGAGCTAAATTGAAGCATACTAGCAGACCAATAACATCCCCGACAACTAGCAGGCATACAATGATCATGCGAGAAGTACGACTATACATCAGCAAAGTCGATAAATATTTCGACCGTTGTTTACTATAGAACATTTTCCTCAGGAGATATTTAGGTTCATGGGATTTTAATAATTAAGCATAATTTTACAGGAGAAATCGTAAATATACTGAGTAAGTATTGAGTTTTTTTACTATTAAAATAACCGTAATTTTACTGCTGTAATAAATTGCCAATTTTATTGCTAAGTGATCTACAAAAATATCTAAGAAAATATTTAAATTAAGATTTAATCTAGAAAAAGATAGCATCAAAGCAGTACCTAAGCTACATACAAACGAGAAAATCAAATGAATTGGGCAATCGAGTTAGAAATATTAGTAGAGAAAAAGCCGATTGCCAGTACACAGATTTTCTTAATTAAAACTGCTGTTGAATTGAGTCGTGTTAATCTAATGGCGATCGCCTGCTGCAAAACAACGTGAGGCTGACTATGATTTTCAAACTGTGGTTGATTGCCCTAGCTTTGATTAGCGGTTGTAGCAGCAACTTGTTGACACAACCCGAAATTATTCCTGGAGGCATTAACAGCAACTCTGCCGAAGAACATCCCGCCTACAGTCCTAATGGACGCTATCTTGCTTTTGCTTCAGATCGTCGTGGGCGAAGAGACATTTTTCTTTACGATTTAGAGTCAAAACGATTGGTGTCTCTACCTAATCTCAATCGTCGAGATTCTGCTCAAGATCAGCCAGCATTAAGTTCTAATGGGCGATATATTGCCTATGTCTCCACCGAAAGAGGCAAAACAGATATTTTTGTCTACAATCGTCAAACTCAAAAATCGGAACTTTTAACCGTCAATGTCAGAGGTTCTGTTAGGCATCCTACAATCAGCGGTGATGGCAGTCAAATAGCCTTTCAAGCCAGCCAATTGGGACAGTGGAAAATCTTGATTATCAATCGTAACGTGACAAAGGATGATTAGTGAATCTTTAACTACTGCCAACAGTCAAACTATTGACTAAGAGCCTTGAGAAATTTCTGTAAATTGCCCAGTAAATTAGTTCTTTTCCTAGGCTGGGGACTATCCCCACTCTCTGTTTCGGGATTAGTCAAGCGGATCATCAATCTTTCCAAATCTTCTCCCATTGGCTTAGCAGATAGTTCTGTCGCCAATTTATAGCTCGATTCCTGCTCTAACCATATTTGCCAAGGAGAGGGATGACAACGCAAGACTGCGCCTTCTTCAATGGGACGTAAATAGTAACAAGAATAAATATTTTTAATAAAGCGTTCTCTCAACTGTCGTGCAGCCAAACCAATACCAACTACGGCGACATCTTCTAATTGGGGAATCAGAAAAATTACAGGTCGATCGCCTGCTAGATTGCTCAATTTCTCCACCCGTTCCACCTCTACCGCCGAAGGACAGGCAACAATAAAAATTTCATCTTCGGGGGCAATTTTTGTTTCAATAGAAGTAAAGCGACTACCCAAATCTGTCACCTGAAACGCTTGTTCTCCCCAGTTGCGTTTGGCTAAGGCGGATGCACCCGTATCGGGAAACATTACCTTAACCCCCGAACCACGACTAGCAAATAAATTGGCAAATTCTAAGGCTAGGGCTTCAGACTTAAGAGCAATTTCGGGGATGACTAATTCAACCTGAATCAGTTTATAGCCATCGGCGATCGCTGATAGGGTAGCTTCTTTTGCTTGTTCGACTGCTGCGTCCAAAGTTTCGGGAAAAGTACTCATTAATAATTACTGAAAGAAATTAATTTTATTTTAGCGATCGATGTCCCAGTCAATTGCTAAATATCTTTACTTTTTTAAAGCTTGAGAATTTTTAGTCTCAAAACTTGCATTAATTTTCTGACACAATATTTGAAGCGGTAATCCCAACCAAGATATCTAAGCTCTACGGCAAATTAAATGGAATCCAACTTAACTACTCTTGCGGGTATAGTAAAACCAGGTCATCAGGTTGCCTCAGGTAATGCTGAGGATAGTCCTTATGAACGAGGTACATTGGAGATGCAGCTACCTTTTTTTCAGCAATTAGGACTCGATCTTAGTGGTTTTTTCTTAGGAACGTTAAATATTTCAATTGCACCACATGTTTTTAGAGTTATTCAGCCGAAATATACCTTCAAGCGGGTAAAGTGGCATCCTAATTATGCTCCCGAAACCTTTTCTTTTTCTCCCTGCAAGATTATGCACCGCAAGATTATTTATGAAGGATGGATTTATTATCCCCATCCCGAAACCAAAATCGGACATTTTCAAGACGATTCCATTTTAGAAGCGATCGCTCCCAAAATCCCCCATCTTGATTATGGCGATCGCCTAATCTTAGGAATCAATCCCCAAGAAATTGAACTTGATGTTATGGCTGACGGTTGAGAGCAAAAGAACTTTTCTCCTACACCACCTACTACTTACAAGCAGTTAACTAATCTTGTTTTTACCAATTTAAACACTACAATTGAGGATGATTCAATGAACAAACACGATCTGATTCAACAGCTATCTCTGACAGAACACATCGAAGGAGGATACTTTAGCGAGAGCTATCGCTCGAATTTTAATGTGACTACTGCAAGAGTAGGCAGCGATCGCAGTATACTTACCTCGATCTACTACCTGCTTACCGATGACCGTCCGATTGATTATTTACACAAGAACCAGTCAGATATTCTGCACTATTTCCACGCTGGTTCGCCTATCACCTATTTTATGATTAGTCCTGCGGGTGAACTAAGCAAGGTCAAGTTAGGACTCAATTTTGCTCTTGGAGAAGTTGCTCAGCTGCTAGTTCCTGGGGGATGTTGGAAAGCTGCGGTATTGGAAGCTGGAGAATTTGGGCTGCTGGGAGAATCTGTGGCACCAGGCTTTGACTACCGCGATTTAGAAATCGCTCAAGCTAGTTATTTTCAAACATCATTTCCCGATCTATGGACAGAACTTGCCCCCTATATTCATCATTAATGCTTGTTTGTCGGCTGTCGAACATTGCAGATACTGCAAAGCAATTTTCTTGAGGAAGTAGGGAGTTTTTTAAAGTAGGGAGTAGCCCTAAAGGACTCGGCTTCGCCATCGGAGTAGGGAGTAGGAAGTAGAGAGTAGAAAGTTTTTTTAATGGATTCAAGATTTATTTAACAACCAGGCTCTAATACTCACTGTCTTTACCCACTCAATCAGTCCTTGTCGGTTCGCTTGATCGCCATCACGTGCTTGGCTGGATCTTCGTGTTCGCCATCAACTTTGAGGCGGAAATCCAAATGCGCTCCTGTTGACCAACCAGAACTACCTACCTGAGCAATGTTCTGATTTTTCCGCACTTTCATTCCTGCTTCAACCATAATTGAACTATTTTTTAAGTGACCATAAGTACCAATCACTCCATCACCGTGATCGATTTCAATCCAGTTGCCCAACTGTCCCCCACAGAACAAACTGCCAAAATCGGCACAGCCAGAAACAACTTTAGTCACAATTCCGTTACCTATGGCAACTACAGGTGAACCATAGGGCGCACCATAGTCAATCCCCTGATGAAATTGTTGCTGATTGCTATAGGGTCTTTTACGCCAGCCAAAGGGACTGGCAATTCGCTTGCTCTCTGGTGCGGGGTTGGCAAGCTTAGTGTTTTGAGGAACGAAAGAACTATTTTCTTGAGGAAAAGAGACAATCAGACTACTGCGGGATAATTTGGGAAACTTTGATAAAGGAACTATTGTAGTAGAAGTATTTTGATTGGTAGAGTTGGAAATTGGCACAGATGCAGAGATGGCTGGCTTGCGATCGAGTGGGCTGTGCCAGAAACGAGCGCATTCTAGCGTAATTGATTTGCCCAATGATATTAGAGCATCGGTTATGCGAAGAGGTTTTTCAATATTTGCAACCGAAGTAAGAGCAATTTCGTCGTGAGTAGAAGAGTCTAAGTTTTGGCTCTGGCGATTTTGAGCCTGAAGTAGCTGGTGATCGTATTTTCTATTAAGCGATCGCTCTTCACAACTGGCAATCGAGCCTGATAACAAGACGTTAGCTATTTGCCGTAGGTTGGGAGTTTCTATGACAGGGACAGTTTGATCGGAACAATTAATTGATGAATTTGATGAGACACAGGGTGAAGTTAAACTATTATTAGTAATTAGTGATGCTGCAACAGCTTTCTTCTCACTTGGTACTCTAGGGCTGGTGGGAATAGGGGGCATTACTCCTGCTATCATTAATCCAAATAATATATTCCTCACCATTTTTTAACTAATCTTATTAATTTACAACTTTGGTAATATTTCTTTATGTATTAAATATAACCACTACATATATTTACATAATTTAATTTTGTTTTACACCAAATTTAATATTCATTAAAAATACTTATGATGCAAACTTCCAAATTTTTTTCTCAACGGAAATTTAAGCAAATCTTCTCAGCTACGGGTAGTCTGATTCTGGCGATCGCTCTCAATAGCTGTGGTACATCAGAATCAGGTGCAGGACAATATGAAGCCACCGCCAAAACTACTCTTACCTGGCGCGTTCCCTACGGCAACGATCTTCAAGGAGATAAACGACCAAAATACGAAAAATTTGAGTCAGCTTCTTTGGTTAATCGCAATGGAGAAAAACCAGAAGGGGCAGTATATCAGGATGACAAAGGAATTTGGTGGCCCAAAAATCCTCCAAAGCCCACTATTGAGGAAATAGAGGCAATCAAAAAACGTCCCTATGAAGAAATTGGCAAGCCCGAACTATTACGCGAAGTAGAATATCGAGTCAAATTTGATCGAGAGGGCGAAAGACTCAATTTGCCTACCAACTATTCAGTCTATCGGCAGGTAGCGAGAAACTATCCAGATACTCCCCTAACTTTTGTCATGGGAGTAAATAACGGTTCTGTAACTAAAGCCACCCCAGTGACTAACTAATTCTCATTCCTTAGGTCACGCTTTGCTTTATCCTTGCCAACGTTTTAAAGGAATGCAATCAATATCCAAAGTATCCAAAGCACGAGCGACTACAAAATCTACCAAGTCTTCAATAGTTTTAGGATGATGATACCAAGCGGGAATTGCAGGAACGATTTTTACCCCAGCTTCGGCCAAAGTAGTCAGGTTGCGTAGATGAATTAAACTAAACGGCGTTTCTCTGGGAACGACAACTAAAGGCTTGCCCTCTTTAATTTGCACATCCGCTGCTCTTTCTAATAAATCCGAGCTTAAGCCCGTAGCGATTTTAGCTACTGTACTCATGCTACAGGGAATAATCACCATTCCCAAAGTACGAAAAGAACCACTAGCGATATTATCACCCACATCTCCCCAGCGATGGCAGTTGAGAGTTCCTGCCGTTTTAATTCCAGCTTTCTCTCGCCAAAAAAGTTCTTGTTGTTCTGGTTCTGCGGGCATCCGAATATTTTCCTCTGCTTGCCACACCATATATGTGGCGCGGGAAGCAACTAACTCAACTGTATATTCGGCAGCCAATAAATATTTCAAAGCGCGTACAGCATAAATCAATCCTGAAGCACCGCTCACGCCAACAGTCAGGGGTTTGGTCATATTATGGTTACTTAATTATTTTTTTAATGTGGATAGTATGAAGTGGTAAGAAGAAACAGCTAATCAACAGCAATTACCGCTTTAATCAAAAATTATCTGGCATTTCTTGTTGATGTTTGACGATTAATATTATTTCAGTATTATTTCAGTTTTTTTTAGATTTCATATTATGTGATTACGCAAGCTGAGTTGCCACGAGGACTTGAGGCAACCTCAAGCCGTACGCCGTGCGACCATTTACAGGAAACCTCAGCACGCCTCAGACGCTTTTAATTATCTGTCCTAACAAAAAAGCAAAACAATATAAATTATGTCGCCATCAAAATCAAAGATATTTTAGTCAAAAGCTGAGCGTTAAGCTGATACATTGATTAAAAGAGCTAGATCAATCCTTCAAATTCCAATTCTTCGATCATCTGTAAACCACGAGGATCGCCAACTTTGAGAATAGCACTTCTGGCATCGTCCTTAACACCAAAATCATCATCCTCTACCAAAGATTCGATCAAAGCATCGATCGCAGTGGCATAAATAACATTTGAAGGTAGCTCGCGACACAGCTGTCCAATCGCCCAGGCACAGTTACTCCGTACTGCTGCAATTTCATCCCTTCTTAAACCTTGAATCAAAGGGGGAATAGCAGCAATGATATCTTCATAATTTATGGGAGCAATCTGCGCCAAACCACTAGCTGCCCAAAGTCTTACTGCCGAGATGTCAGTTTTGAGAGCGTGAATTAAGGGTCGAAGGGCGCGACGGTCTTTACTGTTACCTAATGCCCAAACTATGCCCTTACGTACATAACCATTGAAATCTGTGGCTAACAATCCAATCAATGGCTCGACCGCACTAGGATCGGTGTTGCGCCCCAAAGCATAGGTAGTGCTAACCCTAACCAAAGGACAAACATCGTTCAATAGTTCGATCAGTAAGGGGATAGAGCGTCGCTCTTTGAGTTCACAAAACGCCCTTGCTGCCAACATCCTATCGGAAGCCTGATCGGATTCTAGCAATTCTAGCATTCGCTCTGGATCTGGAGGTGGTATGTGAGATTCTGACTCTACTGAATCAATTTGATCTAGAGGACTGCTGAATTCAGCTTCTATCATACCTAATTCGTCATTTTTCGTCATCGCTTTTGGTCGCTCTATGGTTATCTGATTCTAAGCAGGTCATCAAAACGTTCATTTTCTCATCCTACTATTCGATCGCATCGACGCAAAGTCGGAACACCCCCCTGAGGATTTAGTTTTTTGATTATGCTGGTTCTTAAATAAATCAAGTAAACACATCAAGCTAGCAAAGGTGCGCGGATTACGCCTTAAATATATCCAATTTCAAGTCAAAGATCCCGTACCGCTAACCAAGCTTCTTTAGCAGCAGCCTGTTCTGAGGCTTTTTTGGAACGTCCAGACCCTTTGCCTAAAAACCGCTCTTTAAGCCAGACCTCTGCCAAGAAACGATGAGCTTGTGCTAACTTTCTATCTTCTGTTCCCATAGCAGCTAAGGAGCTAAACCGCTTGTTTTCTGTTACTCGATACTCTGGCAAAATTTTAAATTTTCTTTGAGTCCATTCCTGTAGAGCATCTTTATAGTTGAAGCGAGCGGGGTCGTTACGCACTACTGCTGCTTGAGTTTTTAACGCTGAATCTAACCACGGACGAATCAGATCCATATTATGAGTACTGAGGTACAGCGCACCCAACACCGCCTCAAAGGCATCTGCTAGCCAGGACTGTCTGCCTATGGGGTTGCCCGTAGCATTAGTACCGATTAATAAATAGGGTTCGATGCCATAACTTTCGGCTAACTGAGCCAAAACGCGATCGCTGACCAAAATGGAACGAATTGCAGCAAATTCTCCTACTGACTCATGAGCATAATTTTCCAATAATAATTCAGCCGAGAGCAAACGTACCACAGAATCACCGACAAACTCTAGCTGCTCGTAATTGTGGGTACTAGAAATACTGGGGTGAGTTAGTGCCAAATCAAGCAACTGCCAGTCAACTGGCGCAGTAGGGGGTAAACCTAACTTTTGAATCAAAATTTGTAGTTGTTTTTGTCGTCTGGGGTCTTCAAACATTTAGCTTTAAACGCTTCAGGAGAGAGAGAGAGTTAGAACGTAAGCTGGATTCTGTTCTCGAACTTGAATAACTTTGACAAGTAATTTTGATTCGAGGGTAGTTATCTATCTAGGGTGTTTGTTGCCAAACATCTCTTGCGGTTCACCAAGGCGGTGATTGAACAAACTGCTTGAGCAGCATCCCTCACCGCCAACATTGGGATGGGAAAAAGACCAACCATAATCCCTCCGACCTTGCTCCCTACCGGGGTTTACCGAGCCAGTACCTCTCGATACTGCTGGTGCGCTCTTACCGCACCTTTGCACCCTTACCAATATTCTTGGCGGTATTTTTCTGTGGCACTATCCTCGCGATCGCTCGCACTGGGAATTACCCAGCAAGTATGGTCTTTCGGGAGTCCAGACTTTCCTCAAACTTGTCTCTAAGAACAAATTTGCAACTACCTCGCCAACTCTCTCATCTATCTAGTTTATTATTGATTGAGAGGGAACTTCAAATTAAATTATTTTCGTTGCTTGTTATTTAAAGATTAAACTGACTAAATTTATTAACAATCCCTAATCAATTATTAGCCATTAAGTTTATTGATAACTAGCGATCGCACTTTTATCTCCAACTTCTCTAAACGTTATTTAAAATTAGGTAATACCAACTCTTAACATCATGAGCAAGGAATCTGAAATTACCCCTTTTTCCGACAATACTAGTTCTACTTCTCGTCCTGTTGCTAGATCCTCCCGCTTACGCAAAGTAGCCAATGCTCTCAAATGGGCTGGTTTAGCTGGTTTTTGGATTCAGGTTGTTTTGGGAGTAGTTTCTTCAGTCACTCTAGCTTTGGCGATCGTCAATGAAAATGAGAGAGGCAGTCCAGGGGTAGGATTTAGTTTATTTTGTGCCGTATGCGGTCTAATTTGTCTAATAGTGGGAATTTGTATTTCTTTTCGCTATGGCAAAATGGCAAGTAAGTTTGCTACCCCTGGTATTACACCACCCAAGAAATCTACTACGATTAAGATAGTTAAAATTGCTATCATTACTAGTTTGGCTGGTACGCTGATCAGTATTCTGGGTGCAGAAACTATCGCGGGGATTGTCCTATCTAAAACCCTTTCTCTTGACCCCACCAAAATTTTTAACAGTCGGACTAATACCGAATTTGTAAATTCTCTAGATGTTTTTATAATTCAAGCCTGCATCAACATTATTGCAGCTCATTTTGTCGGGATAGTTAGTTCACTGTGGATTTTAAGTCAAATTGATAAGTAGTTGATCAATTAAATTATGCAACGTACTCGCCTCAACAGTCTGGCTGATAATACAGGTGCGCGCCTGGAAATATTGTTTAGTAATCCCTGGCGACGCATTGCCCTGAGCTTAATCAGTATCCTGCTAGGGTTTTTTATGGGTTCGGCAATTGTAACCACTGCTGGACAGGACGCAGTCTGGGATGTTCCCGCAGCGATTGTGTTATTGACTTGTACCGAATTGGCTAGCAAATTTGTTTATAGTCGTCGCAATCGTCAGTCAGCCACCTCATTACCAGTAAGGCGATCGCTTTATCTGGATGTGTTCAACTTGTTTAAAATTGGTCTAACCTATAGTTTGTTTTTGGAAGCCTTCAAATTAGGTTCATAAAATAAAAGCATGAGCAAGGAGAAGTTGAGTAATAGTGAGTTATTGGATGATTTACTTCTTCAGGGAACAAAATCACCATTGTTCTCGTATTTGTCCTCTCAGGTAATTGCTTTATGTCAGAGTTTGGGCATAGAGGATCGTCAAAGAATTTTAAACAATCTAGAACAGCTCTGGTTACCAACTGCTCTAGATTTAGCGACGAAAAGAAGGAAGCTAAATAGAACTCCAATTCAAGGAGTTTTAGGGGGACAAGGAACGGGTAAAAGCACTTTATGCCTGGTGTTAAAGTCTATTCTCAATGCTTTAGATTTTTCTGTCGCTACTCTGTCAATTGATGACCTGTATCTTACCTACGCCGAAAGACAGGCTTTACAACAGCAAGATCCTCGCCTAATTTGGCGTGGTCCTCCTGGTACACACGACCTTGAACTAGGAATGCGGGTAATCGAGCGGTGCTTACATATGGATGGTACTGCTAAGATTTTACTACCGCGTTTTGATAAATCAGCGTTCGGCGGTGCGGGCGATCGCGATGTTCCAGAAATTATCACTAAGCCAGATATTTTGTTGTTTGAAGGCTGGTTCGTCGGAGTTAGACCAGTCTCGGAAAATTGCTTTGAGCGTCCTCCAGCACCAATTACTACCCCTGAAGACATCCAGTTTGCCAAGGATAGTAATCGGCGTTTGCGGGCTTATCTACCCCTATGGGATAAACTAGACAGCCTAATTGTTTTATATCCCGAAGATTATCGTCTCTCTCAACAGTGGCGCAAGGAAGCGGAACAGAAAATGATTGCTACTGGAAGAACGGGGATGAGCGACGAGGAGATCGATCGCTTTGTGGAATATTTTTGGAAATCACTGCATCCCGAACTGTTTATCAAGCCTCTTATAGATACAGCCGATTTGGTAGTAGAAATAAAAGGCGATCGCACTCTGGGAAAAATATATAACAAGCAAGAATCAAAGTCAGCTAAGAAATCAACCTTTTAATATATTTACGGCTATCTATTAATCCTAAAATCTTTGTGCCTTAATCTAGAGAATGCTGTTAGATGGCTTTAACCACTAATCGGAACATTGTTGAAAATCGCTGTTTCGGGGATGACAATATCGATTACATCTATTCCTTCAGGTACTTCTAACCAAAAATAGCCATTACCCCAAGAATCTGCTGGCAAATCATTAATCATCGAATTGTAGAAGAGCTGTTTTGCTGGGTAAAAGATAGTAGGGTGGGCAGAGAACACAAATTGGATTGAAAAATCGTCGTTTCCCTACAATGCCCACCAAATCAAATTTTGCTATTCAATTGTCAACTGTTCTAGGCGATCGTTACCTCATCGGATAAATAGACATCCTGGATGGCATGGAATAGCTTTACTCCTTCATCCATCGGACGCTGAAAAGTCTTTCTGCCTGAAATTAAACCACAACCGCCAGCCCGCTTGTTAATTACCGCAGTACGTACCGCCTGGGCAAAATCATTATCCCCAGAAGAACCACCAGAATTGATCAAACCACTACGCCCCGCATAACAGTTGAGTACCTGATAGCGAGTTAGATCGATGGGATGATCGCTAGATAGTTCGCTATAAACGCGATCGTCAGTACGACCGTATTTCTCTCCTGTGGCTTTAGCAACTGCTGCGTAACCGCCATTACATTCAGGTAGCTTTTGTTTGATAATATCCGCTTCGATAGTTACCCCCAGGTGATTGGCTTGTCCTGTTAAGTCTGCTGCTAAATGGTAATCTTGATCTTGTTTAAAAACACTATTACGGAGATAACACCACAAAATAGTTACCATACCCAACTCGTGGGCTTTGGCAAAGGCTTGGCTAACTTCTTGGATCTGACGCGATGATTCTTCCGAACCGAAATAAATCGTCGCCCCTACAGCTACCGCCCCTAGATTCCACGCTTGTTCGACGCTACCAAACATGATTTCATCGCGAGGATTGGGATAGGTCAGCAATTCATTATGATTTAATTTGACAATAAAGGGAATACGATGGGCATATTTGCGCGACATCATACCCAGCACTCCCAAAGTGGTAGCCACGGCATTACAGCCACCTTCCAAAGCCAGTTTGATAATGTTTTCGGGGTCAAAATATATCGGGTTGGGCGCAAACGAAGCTGCCCCAGAATGTTCGATACCCTGGTCTACGGGCAAAATAGAAACATAGCCAGTATTAGCCAGTCTGCCTGTAGAATAGATCTGCTGCAAACTCCGCAGCACTTGTGGGTTGCGATCGCTGTGACTGAAGATACGCTCGATAAAATCGCTCCCAGGTAAGTGCAGTAGATCTTGGGATACTTTAGCTTTATAAGTTAACAGGTTGTCTGCTTCGTTACCTAACAATGATTCAAGAGAGCTAGAAGGAGAGAAAGTGGTAGTCATAGCTTTAAAAAAATTTTCTTGCTTACTGCTTATTTTTACTACTGTCGATAGTTTTTTTATTCTTTCGTAAGATAGTTTTTACGATTCTTTCCTAAGTTTTTTAGCGATAAATTTATTTAGGCGATCGCTCGAACCTCAATCATGATTGAACCGATTAATCTTTTAGTGCCGTTGTTTTTGTTGGGTTTAATAGTAATAGCAGCTATTTTTTTTTATAACCAAGCTTAATGTCAGAAATACGCGGAGTTTGGATCGCCAACCGTCCCCACAGTCGGGTATTAGAGTCACAAGATAACATTATTGAAGCGATGGATTTTTTACAATCCTATGGCTTTAATGTCATCTTTCCCGTAGTTTGGAATCGAGGTTATACTCTTTATCTCAGTCGGGTAATGAGCAAATATAATCTACCTATCATCGAACCTTACTACCAACAACGCGATCCTTTAGCTGAAATAATTACCGCAGCCCATCAGCGCGAGATCAAAGTTATTCCCTGGCTGGAATACGGCTTTGCGACTTCTCATCTTCTCAGTGGCGGACATATCTTAAAACAGTATCCCCATTGGCAAGCAATAAATAAAGATGGTGCAACAGTCAGACACGGGGGCTTAACCTGGATGAACGCTTTCCATCCTCAAGTACAGCAGTTTATGCTGGCAATCATTACCGAAATTATTAGCACGTATGATGTAGATGGAATTCAAGGTTGCGATCGCCTTCCTGCCCTTCCCGTTACCGCAGGATATGATAGCTACACTACTCAGCAATATCAAACTGCCTACAGCAAACAACCTCCTAATAATCACCATGACAAACAATGGACACAGTGGCGCGCCGATTTGTTAACGGACTTCTTAGGCAGAATGTATCGAGAAGTAAAAGCCATTAACCCCCAAGCAGTTGTTTCCCTGTCTCCTGCGGTATATCCCTTCTGTTTAAACAACCTGCTACAAGATTCCTTAACTTGGATAGAAAAAAGACTCTGCGATCTAATCCATCCCCAGCTATATCGCCCCAGTTTCTTTGGCTATAACCGAGAAGTAAAGCAGCTAATAAAAACTTTTGAACGCCATTCCTTATCTAAGTTTGCCCCAGGAATTGCTCTAACTGCCAACGGTCAAGATCTCACCACCAAAGACCTAATTAAATATATTAAAACCAACCGCGATCGCCATTTGTGCGGACAGGTATTTTTCCACTATGAAGGGTTGCGAAAAAATCACGATGCAGTCGCGATCGTACTGTTGAAATCGGCTGGTTACGACCGAGTAGCTACCTTACCAGAATGCTTCGGTTAGAAAACTCAGATTAACTTTTACTTTTATGGTTTTGCGTTTTAGCGATCAACGATATGACATATAGCTAATTTCTTTTTCTGTATTATAGTTAAATTATATTTATATTATTTAAGTAGCAAAATGCCTAGAGCTAGTAAGTTATTTACACAAGAACAAAAAGCAATCGCTGATAAAAACAAGATTCCTATAGTCACTGTTTACAAACGAATTAAAGCGGGTTGGAATATAGAAGAGGCGATTACCAAACCTACTCGCAAAACTGGCAACAAGAAGAGAGAAAATGGTTTATTTGTCAATACTGGTAGAGCAAAAGCCAGATCCTTTAGTCTTCCTCAGGTATGGGATGATAAACTAGCTGAAGTGATTGCTAATTCGGGAACGAGTGAAAATGAATGGCTCGAAAAAATGGTTATTGACAATATAAGCAACACACAAAATTTTAATAGCGGCCGAGAGTTTGAAGAAGATTTACTTCCAGAATACAATTTTGATTATAGTAAACCCCATTCTAATCGTTTCGCAACATCTAATGATAAAAATATAACAGTTAAGTTAGAACCAGATGTTGCTAAAGTTTTTCAAACTTCTGATGAAGTAAATAAAGCTTTACGTGCCATAATATCTGTTATTCCAGAGAAAAAATAAACAATAGAATATAGTAGCAATCTAGCCGTAGGAAAGTGAGCTATTAATATTACTCGGTCTTCAATAAATTTAGCTCACTTCAATAAATAAAAGTTTGACTAAAACTCGAAATTAAGTCCTATTTCTGTACCAAAGAAATTTATTGTATCTTCCTCAGTTTGACTGGCATACCTCAATTGTCCAAAAGTACTTAGTCTTTTACTGACGGGTATGGATACACCTGCTTTGGCTTGCCAAGTAAAGCGGTAATCATCTAGAAATATCACATCTGAATCACCAATACTCGCCTGCGATATTCCAATACCAGGACTCAAAAATAAAGAGACACCATTATTACGATCTGTTAAAGGAATTATAAATCTAGGATTGATAAACGCTGCAAATATTCCATAATTTATGTCAGATAAATCTGTTCCACCACCTAATAAAGCAATTTCTATATCTGTTGCAAAGTATTTGTTGAATTTTGCACCACCGTAAACACTAACTCCGAATCCAGTATTGATATCAATAGAAGCTGTTTCCAAACCAGTATTAATATCAAACAAGCTTAGATCTGTATCTGGAAAAAATAAGCCTAATGAACCACCTACATAACCTTTTACACGATTATTTTGATTTGTCTCACTTTTTTTTGGTGTATTTCGCCTTCTCATTTGTCTTTGTTGTGACTGTTGTTGAAGGCGATCGCCGTAAACATCTTTAAACCTTTCACAATCTGGACTTTGTATACCATACTAATGGGCTGCGGGACTGCAATATTCTCGATAATCTTGGTAATTTTCAACATCTCGTGCTTGAGCCACGTTAGGCATTGTTAATAGTCCTGAGATAGCAGCTAATGAAGCGATACAACTGTTTTTGAATAACATCTAAAACATACTCTTAATGGTTTGCTTCCTTATAATTCCCAGGAGAAAAAAGAATATATCATTGTAATTTGGTAAATATGCTCACTTTTGGCTGATTTTTTAGTAATAAGGCGATCGCACTTCACCGTAATCAACACCAGCATTTTCAGATCGAGATAAAATAACAGGAAATGTTACTAAAGTCGGAGCAATTAGAGAGTGGTCGTAAAGCCAGAGTGGTTGAGAGTAAAAGCACCGCAGTTTGAGCGGGTGGGTAGCGTCAAGGAAATATTACGGGATCTATCGTTAAATACTGTCTGCGAAGAGGCATCCTGTCCTAATATTGGGGAGTGCTTTAGCGTCGGTACGGCAACTTTCTTAATTATGGGACCCGCCTGTACTCGCGCCTGTCCTTACTGTGATATTGACTTTGAAAAAAAACCTCAGGCTTTAGATCCGAATGAGCCGTTACAGCTAGCGGAAGCTGTACGCCGTCTCAAGCTCAATCATGTAGTAATTACTTCGGTAAACCGTGACGATCTGCCCGATGGGGGTGCATCGCAGTTTGTGCGCTGTATTGAAGAAGTAAGAAAAGTTTCGCCTCAAACTACAATTGAGTTACTGATTCCCGATTTATGCGGTAACTGGGATGCCCTAGAAGTTATTTTATCCGCTCAACCTGACGTGTTAAATCACAACACCGAAACTATTCCCCGCCTCTATAAAAGAGTCCGTCCCCAGGGAGATTATCAGCGATCGCTCGAATTGTTACAGCGTACCCGCGAGATTGCGCCTTGGGTATATACCAAATCTGGCATTATGGCAGGCTTGGGAGAAACCGACACAGAAGTGAGGGAAGTGATTCGAGGCTTACGGAAGGTAGACTGTGACATCTTAACCATCGGACAATATCTCCAGCCTTCCCAGAAGCATTTAGGGGTCAAAGATTTTGTTACTCCCGAACAGTTTAAGGCGTGGCAGGAGTATGGCGAATCAATTGGTTTTTTACAGGTAGTTTCTAGCCCCCTAACTCGTAGTTCCTATCATGCGGAACAGGTTAGGGCTTTAATGCAGCTTTACCCCCGTCAAAAACCAGATATTTCTCCCGTGTAATCACTGAATAAATACTCGTTTTACTTGATTATGAAACCGTTAAATATTTACGGTTTCTTTTTTTTGACTAATTTTAGGGAACTAAGAGTAATAACTCCTGTATTCGTTAGCTGAAGGTAATTGTAGAGATTGCTATTTCTAATTTAAATAAGAAATTATTCCCGATAAATGTTAAGAAATGTAACAAAAAAATGTTTCAGGGAACTTTAGGTTGACTCGATACTTCCTCACACCAGAAAGCAATATTTAATGGCTTCCTCCTAATCTTCGTGATTTAAATAACAATCAGCCAACCGTGTTATTACTGAAAATGTACCAAGGAAACTAGAAAATAGCGGAAAAAACCTGAGCTATGTTCTTTTTAGTAGCTAATTGGGCAATCTATTTTCAGAGGGGGAAGTCATACCTACAACCTTCACTGGAGTCGTAACTAAGAGATCGCTATGCTTGCTAATTCTTCATACGTTGAAACCAAAGGAGACAATTCTTCACCAAACTTAGATGCCAATTTGGATCTAGAAATCAACAAAGACGGTTCTGATAAGCTGCCAGAAGAGCTTGTGGAACTCGATTTAGATAGTACTGATCCAGATACCATTTCTCGCAGAGCCAGCCGTACCACCACCGACCTAGTTAGATTATATCTACAGGAAATTGGTAGAGTTCCTCTGTTAGAAAGAGATGAAGAAGTTTCAGAGGCTCAAAAAGTTCAACGCCACATCAACATTTTGGAGCAACGCGCTCAAGCTGCGGAGGCTGGTAACACAACTCTGCAAGAATTTATTAAGCTGGTTGACGTACATGACCGTCTTGTAACTCAACTTAGCCATCGTCCGTCGATCAAAAGGTGGGCTATGGCAGTGGGTATGGAAATTCCTCTATTAAAAGAAAATTTGACCAAAGGTAAACAGGCTTGGGCAGAAGTCGTCGGTTGTGAAGTCAAGGAATTGGATAGAGTCCAAAAAAGTGGTATTCGCGCCAAAGAACACATGATTAAGGCGAATTTACGCCTAGTAGTTTCTGTCGCCAAGAAATATCAAAATCGCGGTTTAGAATTACTCGATCTGATTCAGGAAGGAACTCTGGGTTTAGAAAGAGCAGTAGAAAAATTTGACCCAACCAAAGGCTATCGTTTTAGTACCTATGCTTACTGGTGGATTCGTCAGGGCATTACTAGAGCGATCGCCACTCAAAGTAGAACAATTCGTCTTCCCGTTCACATCACCGAGAAGCTCAACAAAATTAAAAAAGCTCAACGCAAAATCTCTCAGGAAATGGGACGTACACCGAAGATTGAAGATTTGGCTAAAGAGCTTGATATGACTGCTGCTCAAATTCGCGAGGTTTTGTTACGCGTACCTCGTTCCGTATCTTTAGAAATCAAAGTTGGTAAAGAAAAAGACACGGAGTTAGGAGATTTACTAGAAACTGAAAGTGCTTCCCCAGAAGAAACCCTAATGCGCGAGTCGCTGCAAAAAGACTTGCACTATCTTCTATCAGAACTAACCAGTCGCGAACGAGAAGTTATTCAGATGCGCTTTGGTTTTGGCGGAGAAAAACCTTTTTCCTTAGCTGAAATTGGTCGCTGTTTGGAGTTATCTCGCGAACGAGTACGCCAAATTGAAGCTAAAGCGTTGCAAAAACTACGTCAACCCAAACGTAGAAACTTAATTAGAGATTATTTAGAGTCTCTTAGCTAAATTAACGTAAAATCAATCGATTTGAGTGATTCAAGGGTCTAGCGTTGCTAGATCCTTTTTTTATAAGTTCGGAGTTAGTAGTTCGGAGTTAGTAGTTGGTAGTTTGTTCTAAATCCTGAAAATCGGCTTCCAAAGAAACCTCATAGCTGCTTTTAACCGTACCCCTATCATTCCAAGGAGGATGCCAATAGGTTTCTTGAACTACAGCTTTAGTAGTCGTCCACCGAAATTTAACCAGGCTAAGATTGTTTCTACCAACTACTTCCGAACCTTCTTGCAACCAGGGATTACGCCATAACAGTGTGACGAGTCGGTTGATTAGCCTACTCCATAGATTGGATTTTTTGCTGGTTGGCTGGGTTTTCCAGGGTAAAGATTGGGCGGGTTGTCGTTTGCACCACTCAACGCGATATTGCCAATCGGGAGTAGAAAGTTGTTTAAGGGGTTTTTTACGCCACCAGCCTGGCTGAGGCAGCTTGACTTGTTGATAAGATTTGTTCCAACCTAGCCAGCGTTCGGTTTTTTCAGGCAACAAAGATTTTAGTTTGGTATGGATGATACGGGTGACTAACTCCGAGTTTTTAATCGCGCTAGAGGTTAGCTGAACTAAAATTGAGGTTGAACAAGAATCGTAATCCCAATGAACCAGACGAACCGCACAACTATAGTGAATATCTCCTGAAAGGATGATCACGCGATCGCGTTCTCGGCATAAATTAAGTAGCAAGGTGGCAAAAGCTTCTTGATGAAAATTCCAGGAATCCCCCACGTCGGTACTAAAGACACGATCGCGACTCAACTCAAACTGCTGGATGCGATCGATAATGCCTAACGCCACCAGATTGGTAGGCAAAACCACCACGGTAGCCTCAATATGAGATGGTTGACTCTCTAAAGGCGTTCGTAGCTGCTGTTGAAATGCCAGAGGAGATAATAACATTGGTGGAGCGAGTTTGTTATCTGCCCCTGGAGGATACCCCCGCCAGCTACGAGTATCGAGGACAATCACTTCATGGTTAGTTCCATAAACTTGATAATGCCAGGGAATAGCCTGCTTGTCGCGAGCGAGAATCATTACGTCTTGATCTTGCTGTAGCTGAGGTAATCCCGTTGCGGTGTCAGTGGCAGGAATGCCTAGATAGCGATCGCACTGAGCCTTGGCAGACAAATCTTTTCCTTCTGACTGTAACCACTCAGAAGCTAGCTGTAGTAGCCGTTCGCCCCCCGTTCCTGAGGCAAAATGCTGAGGGGTATTACCCCAAGCCTGAAAGATAGCATAGGCTAATAAACCATTCTGCACGATTCTTTTACCCAAAGGCTTCCCTAAAACGCGATCGCACCATTCACGATTAAGATACCAATCATCGCTAATATCGTGGTCGTCACAGATGGTATACACGGAAACATTGGCTAATGCCCGTCTTACCGAGCTTGAATCGCGGATAAAGCTTTCTATCTCTCTTGACTCTTGATCCCAGGTTTTTGCTTGTTGGCGACCTAATTTTAAACTCTTACCAGAGGGGATGCGAGCGGGAACTAGTACTGGCGACCAGGCTAATAAATAAGCGCTAGCATATTCTCCAAAGCTAAATAGATGACTTTTGGCTTTCTCTTCTTTCCCTTGCAACATAGCGGTCATTCCCCCTTCAAGATGAGAAATTTCCGTACGTTTTCCAGGAGGTATATCGCTGAAAATCGTTCCCTGCTGAAGGGGTAGTTCTTCTGTCCAGCCAAATAAAAGTCGATTTACTCCTTGAATCAACCACAGCATCGGATCGGCAACATCATCACCATAAATTTGATCCCCCGTCAAAAATAGCTGATGGGGTCTTCCGCTGGCTAGAGATGCGGAGTCTTGAATTAAATTATCCAAACAAGATAAAGTATCTCTGCCTCCGCCGTGGGGCTTACGACAAGAACCGTGAACAATTTTCAAGTAGTCAATATTAGTTGGCGGTAGAGCAAAGGTCGGTAACTGGTGAGGAAAATAGCTTAAGCTGCAATCTGGATTTTCGGCTTGAATTGCCGAAATTAAGCTTGCTTGCTCTTGTTGAAAGTAGAGATCGTAAGCGTATACCTGGTCGGGTTCTAGTAATCGATCGCCTAAAGGCGTGGCGGTAACCGCTACTACATGTAAATTTTGGCTCAAAGCAACTGTCTGACGCTGCCCTTGCAGCAGGACTTGTCCCAAGATAGAACCCCGACCATCCTCTGTTTCGTATACTTTTAAAGCGATCGCCCCAGGCTTTTTTAAGGCTAACCAAACAGTAACTTCATCCCCTTGAGTGTGGCGTAGAATTGGTCCTGCAATAATTAAAGGTAGTTGCTCCAGGTTCAACAGATATTGATCGGCAAAATCTAGCTCAAACAATTGACATCAAAGATTTTAATAGAACAGCTTTTAAAAGCTTATTTTAATACAATCATCGTAACATATTTTGTTGCCAGCAAATTACAAAAAACAATCAATCGTAAGACAATACAACTGTAACTATTGTTTTTGAAGCTTTTTACCAGCTAATCTCTTGTTTCTTGCTGATTCAATAAACTAGTAGCTATTTCGTACCAAATCTGCCGATAATTTTGATGTTCGGGTTGCTCGGTTAGCTGTATTCCCTTTAATTCGGGGTAGCGATCGTGAAAAACCGAATCTACTCGATCGTAAAAAGCACCAGCATCGAGATTTAAGGATTCAACCCGCTGATAGATTTGCTGTTGTAAATTTTGCTCGGTTTTACTCAAAGAAACAGCTGCATCTCGCTTGAAAGCAATTGGCGGAGAAATTCGGTTTCTAATTACAGCAAAGCTAATCAAACCTGGAACTAACAAGACTCCTGCGGTGATCATGCCCCATTGCCAGGGTTTGACTTTTTTAAAATCGCTTTTGGAGGGAATACGGGTAATTTGTCGAGAAATATTTCGGGCTTTAGTGCTGAGATGAGAAATCTTGCTATGTGTCTGAGAATTAAAATTACTAGAGTCGCTAGAATCTCGATTTCCTGGAGCGACTATTAGGGTACAAATTCGAGAGATAAAGCTGTTGATAATTGAATTGTTTTCTTTGGCTAATGCCTGGCGTACTTCCTCAGCTGAAGCATAGCGATCGCTTGGCTTGTCTGCCAGCATTTTGTTTAAGACTTTTCTCAAACTCGAACTAACTTTAACCTCAGATTCCCAGTCCCATCTTCCCTCGTGGCTATCATACAGTTCGTCTACTTGTTTTCCCGTCAACAAAACTATGGCGGTGGCTGCTAGAGAATACAAGTCGCTACAGGGAAAGGCTTGACCATGACGAATCTGTTCGTGAGGAGAATAACCTTGTTTACCAATTAAAGTAACCGAATTTCCTCTCGCTTGAGAAACAGCATTAGCAGCAATTTTGACACAGCCAAAATCAATTAAGGCAGTCTTGCCATCGAGTTCTCGACAAATTAAATTATCGGGAGAAATATCACGATGAATCAATTCCGCAGCATGAATATAGTCTAAAACGGGCAGTAATTCCCAGATCATGTTTACTACCTCAGCCTCGGTTAACTTACCCTTGCGTTTTAATAGTTCCCAATAACTTTCCCCTTCGATATATTCTTGAACCAAAAAAAGCGATCGCCTGCCGTCTACGCGAGTCCGCAGTAAGGCTTCAAACTGAGGAATTTGCTTGTGACGTAATTTATATAATATTCCCGCTTCCCGTTCAAATAAATCTTCTGCCTTACGTAAATCGCGATCGCTTTCTACTTGAGGAGCGAATTCTTTGAGGACGCATAATTCCCGATAGCGATGAGTATCCTCGGCTAAGTAGGCTCTACCAAAACCGCCTTGACCTATCTGCTTAACGATTCGATAGCGATTATTTAAAATAATTCCATCTCGCAAGACAGAAGCAGAGGTTCTAGACATGACTAGATTTTATATTGCTCGAAAATAAGGCTATTCTAACAGTGGTTTTTCAAGATCGAAAGTTTATTGAGTTAAAACTAATCATTAGTTATAAATTGTTAGTTGAGGGAAAGCCTGTAGCCTAGAGTTATAGCTTGTATAGCAATCCTATTTGAGTTGTGAAAATTATTAGTCTTGAATGTCATTTATCATTAGTCCTTGGTCATTTGTTGTTTTGATGAATGATTTAGGACTGCTAAAGCTATCAATAACAAGTTTTTAAAACAGCAGCAGTATGGCTCAGGTTAGTCTACAGAAAATCACTCGTCAATTCGGTAATGTTTCGGCAGTTGAAAATGTTACCTTTGAAGTTCCCGATCGCGCTTTTTGGGTTTTGGTGGGACCCTCTGGCTGTGGTAAATCAACCTTACTCAGGACGATCGCAGGATTGGAAACTATTACTAGGGGAGAACTTTATATCGGTAACAAATTAGTCAACGACGTACCTGCAAGACAAAGAGACGTGGCGATGGTGTTCCAAAATTACGCTCTCTATCCTCACCTGAGCGTGGCTGATAATTTAGCTTTTGGCTTAAAAATGCGTCGAGAGAATCGTAGTCAGATTGCCTCAAGAGTTAGAGAAGTAGCTCGCTCTCTAGATATCGAACATCTACTCCTCCGCAAGCCGAAACAGCTATCGGGAGGACAACAGCAGCGGGTAGCATTAGGTCGGGCGATCGCTCGTCAACCTCAGGTGTTTTTATTGGATGAACCCTTGTCTAATTTAGATACTCAACTGCGAGACGATACGAGAGCGGAATTAAAACAGCTTCATCAACGGGTTGGCATAACTACAATTTACGTGACTCACGATCAGGTAGAAGCAATGACCTTAGCCGATCGGATCGTAGTGTTAAATAATGGCAGAGTGCAGCAAATTGGCACTCCTCAAGCAATTTATGCCAATCCGCTCAATATGATGGTGGCAGGCTTTCTCGGTAATCCACCGATGAATATTTTACCCGCTACCTATGATGATGGCAGGGCAATTTTGGGTAAAAATCAGTCAATACCTTTAAATTCTACCCTCAAGCACAGGCTACAACAGATTCAGGGCAAAAAGTTCGAGCTGGGGATCCGTCCCGAACACATTACCCTTGAGCGATCGCAGTTAGAAGATGGTGACAACTGCCTAATTTTAGAGGTTGATTTGCTAGAGCCATTGGGAAGAGAGACTTTGATTAAGGCGATCGCTCCTGAATCTAACTTGAGGCTCAATCTCCTGACAGACGCTTATTGGCAGGGTAAAAAAGGCGATCGTCTTACCGTAAGATTCGACCCAGAAAAACTATTTATTTTCGATTCCAATAGTGGCATGGCTCTATAGCCAAGAACAGAAATCGCGGTCACGAGCCAGATTTAACTAACAACTAGATCCTATTAATAATTTTTTGGTTCGATATTCGATATTATCGTGTCTAGTATATTTCCGAACTTCTCCTATTCGAGGATAAGCGAACTACTATAACTCCAAACTCCCGTACAGACGTTCCATGGAACGTCTCTACCCGAACTCCTAACTTTATCGATCTCGACCGTCCTAACTTAACTTATATGCCTTCAAAAAATTCCACAATAGCTTTTACTTCGGCATTGGAACAAGCTCGATTAATTAGAGAGCGTCAAATTACACCTTTAGAGTTAACCGAACTATATTTATCCAGAATTGACCACCAGTATGACCCTCAGTTGGGCAGCTTTTATTATGTAGCCCAAGAAAGCGCGATCGCCGATGCCAAACAAAAAACCGCCAGACTAACCCAAACAGATCCCAGTCATCTGCCTCCTTTCTTTGGCGTACCTATTAGTATTAAAGATCTCAAATCAGTGGCGGATATGCCAATTACCTACGGGATTTCTGCTCTCAAAGAGAAAATATCCCAATCCGATGAAGGAGTGGTAGCTAAAATCAGACAGGCAGGATTTATCATTCTGGGCAAGACTGCTACTTCTCAATTAGGTTCTTTTCCCTATACCGAACCAGAACATTTTGCCCCGACTCGTAACCCATGGAATCTAGACTATACTCCTGGTGGTTCGAGTGGTGGTGCTGCTGCTGCCCTGGCTGGAGGACTGTGTTCGATGGCTTTGGGAGGGGATGCAGGAGGATCGATTAGAGGTCCTGCTGCCTGTTGTGGTTTAGTGGGAATTAAGCCCAGTCGAGGTCGAATTTCGCTGGCACCTGTGGGCGATCGCCTAAGCGGATTGGGAACTCATGGAATTTTAACTCGCACCGTAGCCGATGCTGCTGCATTTTTAGATATTGCTTCTGGCTATATAGCTGGCGATCCTTATTGGCTGCCCCAGCCCGAAACACCATTTTTGGCAGCTACTCAACAGTCATTACCACCATTAAAAATTGGCTACATCACTTCTTTATTACCTGTAGGTGAACCAGCACCTCTATGTCAGCAAAGTGTATTCAATGTAGTTCAACAACTAGAAAGCATGGGTCATCAGACAATTCCTCAGGCGATCGATCTATCTTCTTTGATCGAACCTTTCAAAACCGTTTGGTCAACGGCGGTGGCTGCCTCTGAAGTCCCCCCAGAACTCTTAACCCCGATGAATCGATGGGTGCTGGCTCAATCTGGTACTGCGGGAGAATATTTACAGGCGGTAACTCAAATGCAGCTATTTGCTCGTCAGTTGATCGAGATGTTTACCTCAATCGATGTCTTGGTTGCTCCTACCTATATGCACCCAGCAATCAAAGTAGGTGAGTGGGCAAATTTATCTCCAGAAGAAACCTTTGAGCGTATTGTCAACTGGATCTTTCCCTGTCCACCGTTCAACGTTACGGGACAACCCGTAGTCAATATTCCAGCGGGATTTGACGACAATAATGTTCCTTTGGGAGTTCAGTTGGTAGGAAAACCTGGTTGCGAGGCAACAATTATTGCTCTTGCTGCTCAATTGGAACAAGCCCAATCTTGGTATAAACTTCGCCCCGATAAATTCGCTTGAGAATAAAACTAAGTTCACCTATAGCAAGTTCCGTAGTCTCAGATCTTGCACCAAGAAAAATTGATGTGTTGAGTTATGGCTAAAGTGATTATGAATAGGGGATTGTGACTAGTTCTCTATCAAGTAAGTAGAACTTATTTTAATTGTTACGAGAAATCTGTGGGTAGAAATAATTTATTCAACCCGATGACCAACTTTTTCTTCATTACTATATAAATCTAACCAACTTTCTTTTAGA
>JADEXJ010000247.1 GCA_015207195.1 Pleurocapsales cyanobacterium LEGE 10410 | reverse complement strand
TGCTTCGATAAATTGAGAGAAGATAGCATTAATCATGGAACAAAATCTCCGATTACCAAGTTTCTTTTAGAATGCCATTAATCGCGATCGCCTTATCTTAGTACATTTGCTCACCTTAACAGGGGTAGAGCCTAGAGCTTAGAGCCTAGAGCTTACAGCTTACAGCTTTTTAACAAATTAACAACCTCAAACAATTAACAACGTCATGGTTTACACAAAGAAAAACAACCGCATTCAAGACCCAAACCAAATCAACTA
This sequence comes from Pleurocapsales cyanobacterium LEGE 10410, assembly GCA_015207195.1. Taxonomy (GTDB): domain Bacteria; phylum Cyanobacteriota; class Cyanobacteriia; order Cyanobacteriales; family Xenococcaceae; genus Waterburya. Next base: position 6,657 of record JADEXJ010000247.1, on the reverse strand, counting down.
CGTTAAAAGCATCCTCGAAGCTTCGGCGCAGCAATGTCAGCAGGGCGGAATGTATACGCCTGAAATCTACATTGCCACCGCTCAAAGAATAGCCGACACCTACTCTCTTCAAGACAGCAACTACCCGCGCATTAATTTCAATTCCAAAGAGCAAAGGCTCAAGGGTCAAGAAAACCCCGTTCCCGAACTTACTGCCAGCATCGGCAATCGCACTAGCACCAGCTATTTCCTCATTAGAGACTCTCTGCCCCAGGGAACGAAGGCTAGTCCAGAACAGTTAATTCATCTTCGTCCTGATATAGTCTCGGCTCGTATTGCTACAAATCTCGGTATCGTTCAACCTCCACCCGTTACAACTTCGGCAACTATACCACCGATAGATCTAAAAGTACCTAGTACAGCACCAGTTCAACCTGGAACTATGCCTACTCAAGTTACGCCAGGAGCAATACCCACTTCTCACGCACCAACTATGTCCAAAGCACAGGCAATGGCTCAAACTGTTCCTCCTGCAACTCCTCAATTTCAGCCTCCTGTGACCACACCCAATTCAGCAGTAGCAGGTCTTGCGACATTAGCTGTACCTAACCAGGCAAACACTCAGAATTCTTCTACATTTACCAACGAAAATAACTTTGCATTCAACAACAATACTGCACCTATAGCTAATCAGTTTCCCAATACAAATATAGGGACTCCACCCGCATCACCACCTATGCCCCAGCCTAGACCAATTCATAACCCTGAAAGGGCGAAAGCAATTAAAGCGACCAATCAAAACTTGCAGGCTGCGGGCAATTTAAATCGAAATATCGGTAAAGCTCTTAAAGATATGGCAAAAGGAGAAGTTAATCCCATACAGCTTTATGGCGATACCTTAAACATCATCGGCAGCTTCATCAACGGAATCCCCGCAGGAATACAGTCGGCTCGGTTAAAAAGCATCGCCCAACAGATGAAGCTGGTTGAAGAGAAGAAAAAGGCAATCGATCTTAAAATGGATCGAGTGGGGGATGATTTTATTACTTCAGAACCTAAGCCCCCCGTAACTAATACAGATGTTTTTAATACATCAATTCCGAAGCCCGAAGCTGGATTTAAAACTACTGCTGCTCCTGCCCCTGCTTCTACTAATTCAACCCTACCTGCACCGTCCAAACCCGAACCCGCAGATACGACGATCGATAAACTGTTAAAATCCAATGCATCCCTTGATGAAAAACTTGATGCGATCGAGAAAACCCTAGACAAGATGCTGGAAGAGTTAATTAAGATCGAAAAAAATCTCGAAGCAATTCAAGCATCCCTCGAATCTAATTCTGCCGAGCAAACAAATGTATCTTCTACCCCAGCACCTCAGCCTAATTCAGAAGATATGGTGATAGAAACTGAGGCTAAGACTGAAGTAGAAGTAGTAGCTAACAATCCTATGGCAGAAGTACCTGTAAGAACAGATATAGAAACAGAGGTTGTTGCCGAAGCAAAAACCGAAACCAAAGCAGCCGAGGAAGCTGAAGTACCAGAGATAACCGTTGATTCTGCTCCAGACATAGATTGGCAGATGGCTGATTTAATTTCTAGCTATGAAGGGGATTTAGACCAACTTAACGACCGCCTAAAAGTCTATAAGCTACAAATCAATTTATCAGAAGATAGACAAAAGCTATCGGTTTCTGAGATAGATAATGGCGTAGCTTTTTCAGTGTTTGAAGCTCAGGCGGATGGCGAGGGCTGGAAAGTAACGAGTGAAATGAATGACTCTGCCAAACTAGATATTTTAGAACGTTTTGTAGAGGCAGAGGAAGAAGTGTTGGCAAGTATTGTAACTCAGCCAGAGCAGGTAAAAGAACCAGAAAAAGTTACCAAGGAAGAACCCTCTTTATTCTTGTAATTCACACAAATCATGGAGTTCGCGCAGCATCCTCTCGCATATTGCCGTCTGGTAAGAAAGCAGAATTAATTGACATCTGCTGATAAATACGATGCTGCAAGTACCATCTATCATTTTGTTTAATCCAGCGATCGCGTACAACACCATGACCAATAGTACGAGGTAGTAATGAATCTAATTCTTCGCTGGGAGATTCACCACGAGATTCGGCAGGAAAAAGTTGAATTACCAGAATATAACTAACTGATTCTGCTACATCTTGACCGACTCCACGAGTTATTGAGTTTAAGCAATGGTGTCGAATACCATCAAATCCAGCAGGAGTATTTTTAAACCACTCAACAAAACTGCTAGCACTTTCATGTTTGCCAAATAAAGGATGCTCGTTAATATAATCTTCGGTCAATATCTTTTTCAAAGCAGCGTAATCTCGGCTATCTTCACATAGATAAACGCGGTGCAGTAATTCAGTAATTTGAACGCGATCGCTAGTAGATAATTCTGTAGGCAATGCTGAATCAGGATCGCAGAATCCATTCGGTAATTCAGTAACGTCATGAAATGGCATATTGACCTCCTAATTAATGTAATACCGTAAAAATTTAGTTAACGACGAACTATTTGAAACGCCCAATCTCTTCCTAATCCTTGTTTGAACGCTAAATGAATCCAAGTCATGCCAAAGGGTTCAATCAGCCTGGCAACTTCCAGTTTTCCCGCATCGATCGCTTCAAACCCAATATCGCTAACTAGTTGTAGAACTGTTTTTTTAGCTGCTTCGTCATCACCGCAAACTAACATGGCGGTAGATTTTCCTTCGTAAATTGGATTTGCCATGTTTTCCCAACCAGTTTGATTGAAGCTTTTAAAAACTTTCGCTCCTTTTGCCCATTGAGCTACTTTTTCCGCACCAGAGGTATTAAAACCAATTTCTAATCCAGAAAAATCTGGAGTTAGGGGATTAGTGACATCAATAATTATTTTATCGCTCAAGTCTGCTGCTTCTAACACTTTAGGAACTACTTGCCAGGGAAGAGCAAGGACGATGATATTGCTAAAGGCGATCGCTTCGGAGTTAGTCCCCGCTTGAGCATTGTTCCCAATGTCTTTAATTAGATCTTGAGTTTTCTCATCGTCAGAATGGCGGACACCAAAAAAGATTTCATGACCTTTGTTTGCCCAGCTTTTACCCAAAGTACTACCTACGTTTCCCGCACCTAAAATTGAAATTTTCATGATTTAGTTTACCTGTTAAATAGTCAATGCTAAGTCACTCACTGCTTCCAATAGTTCCATAACACTACGTAGTAACAACAATCTTTCCAACCTGTTGATTAGATTCCATAAAGCGATGGGCATCAGCAACCTGTTCTAAAGGAAATTGTTTGGCAATGACTGTTTTCAAGCTACCATCTTTTAATTTCTTGACAATCAAAGTTTTGGCTCGTTCAACCGCCTCTGGCTGAACCTTGAGATTAACAATGGGCAATCCAGTAAAGTCAAAAACTTTATAGGGATAAATTTGTGCGCCTTTGATTAATAAGGGGAATATTGGAAATGCCGTGGGTGTAGTATCTAGAACACCATAAATAATGATAACTCCCGTCGGTACAATCATCTCTGCATAGGTTTCCATAGTTCTACCTGCAATGGGATCGTAAATTACTTCAACTCCTGCTCCCTCAGTAATATCCAAAACCTTTTGCACTAAATCTTCTTCATCAGTAACAACTACATAATCAGCACCAAGTTCGATTAGCTGCTGTTTTTTGGCTGAAGTGCGAGTAGTAGCAATGATTGTAGCTCCTACTGATTTAGCAAGGCTCATGGCAGCAACACCTGTACTGCTACTGGCTGCGGTAATTAATATGCAGTCACCTTTCTTGAGTTTTCCATGTTCAAACAGGGCGAAATAGCCTGTCATATACTGCACTCCGATAGTAGCAGCTTCCTCTGGAGCAAGATGAGTAGGATATTTTATGACTGCATGAGCAGGAACGATCGCCCATTCACCATACACTCCGTAATCCCCTTGATTAAATGCTGGATAAGTTGCAACACGATCTCCTACTGCGACATTTGTTACTCCTTCTCCCACTGCATCGATAACTCCCGCTGCATCATAACCAATCCGAGATGGTAGCGAAGGTGGATGAATATATTGGTCTTCTCGAAAATACACTTCGGAGCGATTTAAAGCAAAAGCCGATACTTTAATGCGTACTTCAGCCGAACTAGGTTCTTTTAAGGGAACATCTTCAATTTTTAGCACACTGGCATCTCCAGGTTCATGAAAGCGAACAATTTTAGCCACGATCTTGACTCCTTTGTCTTCAATCAATTTCTTTTGTTTCTAAATACAGAATAATCTCTGGTTAAATTAAGATAAATAGGCTAAAAGTTGTTTTACTATTTACTTTTATTCACTAATGCTTGATGAAAAGCCTAAGCAATATCAAAACATTTGTTCGCGTCGCCCAAACCAAAAGCTTTGTTGAAGCTGCCAACGCTCTAGGTCTTTCTCCTCCAGCTACCAGTAAAGCAGTAGCCAAGTTAGAGGAAGAGTTAGGGGTCAAACTACTACATCGCACTACTCGCAGCGTTAGTTTGACGAATGAAGGGGAAAGGTTTTACGAAGTTACTCAAAGACTTTTAGAGGAAATGGACGATCTTACCCAAGAGTTAAGAGATAGCTTAAGTGAACCCCGTGGACGGCTGAAAGTTAGTATGTCCGCTGCCTATGGTCGAATGTGGGGTACAAAAATATTAGCTCAGTTTTTACGAGCTTATCCTCAAATATCTGTCGAACTTTCCCTCGACGATCGAGAGGTTGACTTGGCTGCTGAGGGTTTTGATGTGGTGATTCGAGTAGGAGCTTTAGCCGATAGTGCTAATTTAATTGCTAGAAGATTATTTCTCGATCCTCTAATTACTTGTGCGACTCCTGAATATTTAGAACACTGTGGAAGACCTCAACATCCAGATGAGTTAGAGCGATACAACTGCTTAAATTTCCGAAATCGTAAAACAGGTCGTCCTATGCCTTGGATCTTCAATATTGATGGGCAGGTTGAACGTAGAAATTTTGCAGGAACACTAACTATTGATGATGGTGAAGCAGTGGGTCAAACTGCGATCTTAGGAATGGGTATCAGTCAGATGCCAGGTTTTATGGCAGTTAATGCTCTAGGTCAAGGTATTTTAGAAGAAGTTTTGGTAGATTACAGACCGCCATTCGTTCCTTTTACCGCGCTTTACTTAGATCGGCGATTGGTTTCGCCACGTATTCAAGCTTTTATTAATTTTATGGTTGAACAAGAAATATATACTTCTAATTATCGTGAGCGATAAGCATTTATAGATTTGCCATAAAGAATAAACGATCGCTTAAGGCTAAAATAAACTCCGACCTGAATACCTAAAAAAATGCTCAAATAATGACGACAGAAGAGGTTTGGCAGAATGTCAGTCAAATTGTTGCTGAGTATCCACTATTAGAGTGCGATCGCTGCGCTAGTTCGGTGATGAACTGGCTGAGGGATAATGGGATAGAGGGGAAAATTCTGAGGTTAAGAACTAAAAGACGGAGTGAGGTTTTTATTATCAGCGATCGGTATGGAAGTAACGAATCTATCACAGAAAATGGCATTCATTATGGTGTAGAGGTTTTTGGCAAGGTATTTGATAATCTTTCTACAGAAGGCTTATCAAGAGAGGATTGGTTAAATGATTTTCACTCTCGTAGTAATAAATTCATTATCGATGAATTAGCATCTTTGTAAGTTATTAGGAAGTAGTTAAATGAGCGATCTATTTGAAGTTTTAGAGAAAATTGAAAAGTCTCCAGGGATGTATATTGGTCGCCCTTCAGTAAGCGATCTATTTATGTTTATCAACGGATATGAATTTGCTCGTGGTGAGATGGATATCGAGTTAACTGAAGCCGAAGACAAGTTTTATGATGAGTTTCAGCCTTGGTTACAGAACAAGCTAGGAGTAAGATCGGTTACTTCTTGGGCTAAGTTAATTATGCTCTCTTGTCACGATGAAAAAATAGGTTTTGAATCTTTTTATCGTTTGTTGGCTGAGTTCAAACAAAGTATCGGTTTAGTTGAAACAGAGACGGATCTGAAAGTAAAAGTCTAGCAACATTAAAACTACTGTCATATTACCTCGTACTAAAGTACGATCTCTCCCTACAAAAGTTGTAGTCACATAAAACCAAATAACGATTGAAGACGAGTCAAATATTAGGGCGACTAAGGTTGGCTCGTCGTTATTTTAGGTACATAAGCAATACATAAATATCTAAACTACAACTTTTAAGCAAATGACTATTTCCTTCCAATCCCAACCCCAAAAAACTAAAAAGCCTTACTCCAAGCAATTTCTGTCTAGTTTCCGTATTGAAGAAAAAGACCTAATCTTTGTGATTGGCGGTATTGGCATGGCTATTTATCTTGCGGTTACTGACTTGGCTCTACTGATTACTATTCTGGCTAGCTTTGCGATCGCAGGAAGCCTATATTTTATCTCTGCTTGCCTACCTCTAGTATCCAAAAAACTCAATTTCAGAATCTCTATCTGGCATCTACTTACAGTCGTTTGTGGTTTGACCCTAGCCTTTAGTAGCTTCGAGCCTAGCCACGCTTTATTTCTTACTGGATTAGTGGGACTTTGACAAAAAACTGGGTTCAAAAAGGGGTGAAAGCCTGATATATCAATTGTTTAACTTCAAAACAGGTAAATCCTTAATATATCTGGGT
>JADEXJ010000033.1 GCA_015207195.1 Pleurocapsales cyanobacterium LEGE 10410 | reverse complement strand
CTCAAGGTTGGGCAGCATCCCGCGAAGACAAACCACCTTTCCCCGTAGTGGGGATGGCTCGCAATACTTTACACAGAGATTTACCACCGCTATTAGAGAATTACGATCACTGTGTCATCGATACACCGCCAAGAGTTTCTGCATTAGCCAGAACAGCAATCTTAGCAGCAGACTTAGTTCTAATTCCCGTACAGCCATCTTCTTACGACATTTGGGCAGCATCTGAAACGGTAACTTTGATTGATGAAGCACGAGGATTCAAACCAGACTTGAAAGCAGCATTCGTTATTAATCGAAGAATTACCAATACTGCCATTAGTCGTGAAGTAGGAGAAGCTCTTGATGATTATGAATTTCCTTTACTTAAAACAACTATTGGACAGAGAGTAATATTTTCTGAAGCTTCTGCTGGATATTCAGTTATAGAATTAGCCCCCTCTTCTACTGCATCAACTGAAGTCAAGGGTTTAAGTAAAGAAGTTTTGAAAATGATGGGATTTAAAAAATGGTAGATAGAAAGAGACGTTTGATTGCTAAAAAGCCTCAAACTCAATCGAAGCCTAACCCCGATAGCTGGGTAAGCTCAGGTGGTATAGATCCAGAAATTTCTACTTCAACGAACTCAGTAAAGGAAGAAAGTAAAGGGACAGAAAAAAAGGCAGTAGTGGATTCAACTGCTTTAGCAACAGAAAATAAGAAGACATATCCTCACAGGATAAGTTTTGATATGGATGCTGCTCAATATAAACGTCTCAAGTGGGCATCATTTGACAGCGAAACCCCTATGAATAGTATCTTGAGAGAGGCTGTAGAAGAATGGATGAAATCACGTAATTACTGATTCAAGTGAGCAAGTAGTTACGTGAATCAGTGATGTTTTTACCATGTACGCCTTTATATAGCTGTAACGACCCGAAATCATAATCGGATCGACCTGAAATTATCGCTATTTTGAGACCAACTGTCCCAGTAAGGGGTAAAAGTGGGACACTCTTGTCGATCGGGCTCCGAAATGTTCAAAGCGCGATCGCTTTGTAACTTTAATCTCTAAATCAAAATCCTTTATCCATAGGTGTTTCAGCACATAATTTTTTCTTACAGACCAAAATTTCTCCGTTACTATCATAAAGCCATGTAGAAAAATTAATTCGGCGCCAGCTTTATTGATAATTTCTCGAAACCGTATGGAAAAAAGTCATAGCTGATGCCAAAGATAAAGGAATGTCTTTATCGATGTCAGTTTTAAATCGATTGCTCGGCAAAGCAGCAGAGAGATATATGGGTTTAGATTAGTTAGAATCCACAATTACTTGCGCCAATTCCTGACGAGTAACCCCACTGGTTAATAATGCCCGAACAATCAAATCCAGTGACACAGAAGGATCGCCAGATTCGATCTTGGCTACCCGCGATTGAGAAGATCCCATTTTCTTAGCCAAAGCATCCTGGCTCATATTACTCATTTTTCTCTGTTCCTTGGCGAATAAAGCCAGTCTTGTCTTAAGTTCTACCAGTTCAGCTTCAGCTTCGGTTAGACCCAGAAAATTACTGGCATCGCCGACAGCCCAACCAGCAGCTTCTAATCTCATCCGTTTATCCGCGTCCATAATCGTCCTCTGCTTTTACTAAATTGCGTCATACTGCTTCAGCCTTTTCTGACATCGCTTGATAACTGCGTCTGGGGTTTTATTCGTCTTCTTAGCAAACACATCCACAACTACGATGGCATCGTCATCAATGCGATAAACAATCCGCCAAGTCTTAGTCTCATCATTGATCCTTAACTCATGGCATCCCTTGCCAATGCTAGGCATCGGACGAGATTGGGGCAGAGATAACGATTTGCCTTTTTGGAGCAATCGAAGAAGATAACCCGCTTCGATACGAGCCTCGCTGGAAAAAGGAGGAGTTTTTACCTCACCCGCAAACCAGACCAGCACTTTATCTTTGGGACTCATTACCCTGTAGATTTTATTTGTTTATACTCATAATATTATGTCATATTTGACATAACTACGTCTCAAATAGGCATCATTTGATAGTGCTTCTCCTCAAAGATTACGACGGCACGGGCTTCTTTTTCACTTAGCTAAAATATGCACAAAATAGACGAGAATACCTTGGCAAGCATCTTCTCATCCAAACTCATCGTCAGTAAATGGGCTATCATCATACTCTCCCTCTCCTGCAATTAGACTAGAAGGAACCAGATCCTCATCCTCAAGCTCTTGTAGAGAATTTTTACCATCTTTTTCAGGCTGAGTTGTTGTACCACTCGCTGAAACTACCGTCGGCACGACAGTAGAATGCCACTGCGGTTGAGAAACCTGCAAAGATTGGCGTAGATTAAATCCATGCTTATCCAACATATTCTGCGTCTCCCAGCAGCACCTTTCTATCTCAGTCGAGTCAACACCTTGACTGGCTCGTGCATAGGGTAAATAAGCCATAACCACAGCATCTGCTATCAGGTTATTCTTTTCGTCATTCTCATGCTCATTCAACCACTCGACCACCTCAGCCAAAAGAGTACCCGAATAAGGCTGCAAACGGGTACTCAGACTTACTCGCTTTCTTTTGCTCATGCTACCGACCCCTCTTGTTTGGTACTTTTGCTTACTCTTTTCTTAGCTTTTTTCTGGTTCTTAGAAATTAAAAGGTCAAACAAACCATAGGCATCAACCAATCGATAAGACAAAGAGTTTTCCGCTTCTTTCTTACCATCCAGGGCTAAAATATCAGAGATTTCTTTAGTAAAACCAGCTCCCCAAACCATAGGAGTAAAATGCTGACCATATTCTAAATGTCTATATTTCCCAGTACGTAGATAGGAAGAAGAATAACCAGATTTTGTATCGTAAGCGTGTTCACAATTAAAATATTTTTCCAAATCTGGTTCTAAAAACCTAGACGCACCACCTGAAATCACCACGGAATCCAAATCATTAGGAAATATTTTAGCTAGCCATTTCGATACTGTTGCCCAATATTCTTCTGTAGCAATCTCTATAGCATCACTAACCTCTCTTATTTCAAGGGAGCGTAGATCTCTATCTTTGGCATTAGCCAACTCAGAGATGGCATCCAAACTAGACCATTGAGGATAGTTGGTATGGCTTGCATCATAGGAAGAACTGTAGCTTTCCTTTTTCCTTGATTCTAATCCTTTGAAAATAGCTGAGGCTATTCTATCCCTATCTAACCCACTGGTTCTATCGATTACATTATCGAGAAATTTAGAAAACCCAATCAGCGGACTATCTCCTGTTAGTTCCCCATACTCAAAACACAAAGCCGTAATATTACGATGACCAAACATCAAAATACCCAGCTTCTTATCTTGTTGCCAGTCGCCACCTTTTTTCCTGGTATGTATAGCAGCTAATCCACCGCCTTCAGGACGACAAATAAACTTATCTAGTTGGACTGAATACGATTGACCTCGAAACACGAAGTCGTTGAGATATTCTTTTAGCTTGTTATAAAATTTCTCTCGATCTTCGTACTCATTCCAGGGCAATAAAATTGCTAACTGTAGTGAGATTTTTTTAGGGTTAAGCTGACTTTGTTCGGCAATTACCCCTACAGCAGCCAAAGTTTTATACAGAGCATTTTCATACTTGATCTCGGATAACCTGTCTTCGGGGTCGAACTTAGAGGCAAAATAGCCAACTACAAATGTTCGATCTTTGACCTCTAAATAGGCTTGTCTAATTGCCGAGGGATTAGACATCGAAGATTCTTTTTCCAGATAGCGTTTTAAATTATCCTCTTTAATTTGTTCGACCTCTGGAGGCATTAACAAATATCTGGGTTTTTTATCTCTTGTAAGCTGATAGATAATTTTGGTTTGACTCCCTCCAGGGTCAACACAAAGAAAAAGTTTGGGCATAAAATTAGTTATAAATATAATACAACTCAAGTTTAGCCACGAAAAAAACTAACGTCGAATAGAGCGCAATTTGGGCGGAGCAATACTTTCACAGTTTTGGCACAATAATTACTCGCGTCGAGCGTTAAACTGTGCGAAGGGAGAGACAAATACTTATTAGATAATGCTTTTACTTTTTACCAATTTGTGCAGAATCTGTGCCAAATATTGAAGACTACAAGCGATGTTTCCGTTAAACTGTGCGTCTGCTTTTCAAATAAGTCCCGACCAATTTATCGCTTAAATTAAGTTAATTAGAATGGAGATTGGAGAGCGAGCAGGCGCATTGTATTACATTTGCTATAATAGCATTCACATGACTCTGCAATGCACTACTCGGCGGGGGATACCCCCTGCACCCCCAATCCAGAGATTACTTATTTTTTAGATCGTTAATGATTTTTTCACCGTGCCAGAACCCGAGCAGAAGACCAAAATCGTCACAATCAGATTTAAACCCAGCCAACTCGAAGAGATAGATGCTCAAGCTAAAGCTGTTAACTTGACTCGCAGTGCCTATATGACGCGAAAATTGACTGGTCAAAGTGTGTTACCCGCCCGTGTGCCTGCTGTGAATTGGCAACTTTATGGCGAGCTTGCAGATATCGCTTCAGAGTTGCCAGCTATCGGGAACAATATCAATCAGATAGCTAAAGCTTTAAATTCAGCCCAATTGAAAGGTGAAGCAATTCCTCAATCCCTACCAAAGCTTGAAAGCTTAGAAAATGCTTTCAAGTTAATCGAGATGATGAAAGAAAAACTTACAGAAGTCAGGTTGACTCTATCAGGAGTTAAACAAGACGACATTAATCTGGATGGGAATTGGGATTCTTTGAAATAGTATTCGGCTAGGCTGAAGCCGTAGTAATAAATTTATTTAAAAACTAATTCAGTATTTAAAACTAATGAATAAGCCAATTACCTTAAATTTGCCAGAAGATGTTTATAACCGCGCCGAAGGACTTGCCCAACTAATCGGACGCGATTTGACTGATGTATTGATTGAAGCCATTTCTCTATCTTTATCTTCTACCAGTCCTATAAATGATAGCGATCGCCATTTCTCAGAATCTCTCAAATCTCTGTCCGATAGGGAAGTTATGGCAATGAGCGAATTACAGATGGAATCAGAGCAAGATCTAAGGTTGAGTCAACTGCTTTCAAAGCAGCAGGCAGATACACTCAGTGAAGCAGAAAGACCCGAACTGTGGGGCTTGATGCAAATTTACCAAACTCTGCTGGTAAAAAAGGCAGTAGCTTTGCGTGAAGCTGTCGAGCGTGGCTTAAGGGAACCACTAGAAGCGCGATCTTAGATGGTTTGAAAAAAAGACAGGCATTCTAAATTACAGTAGAACTATGATCGGTCATATCGAACATGGCAGTGACTTTGGCGGTTTATTTCGCTACTTACTAGCTGAAGATAAAGGAGCGAGAATTATTGGGGGGAACGCTGCGGGAAGAACACCAGGAGAATTAACCCAGGAATTTAATAATTGTGCCGACCAGCGTAGGACTACTAAAAAGCCAGTCAAGCACCTAATTGTGAGCTTTGCTACTGCTGATGGTTATGTAGCAGATGAGGTTAAAGCAAGAATTGCCAAGGGATCAGTTGAAGAACTGGGCTATACCTACAATCAATATGTAGTAGTAGATCACCATCGCGATGACCCAGGACACGATTGGAATCACGACCACGACCATATTCATATTGCGGTCAACATGATTACCTTAGACGGCAATCGAGTAGACGATTGGCAGGATAAGCACAAGTTTGAAGAGGTCCTTCGACAGTTGGAATTATCTGAACAACTGACGACTGTTATTCCATCTAAAGAGAAAAAGCGAAAAGCCTTATCTCACGGGCAAACACAACGAATTAAACGAGAAATTAAGGAATTTTTGTCAGGCGAACGCACGACTTTACCAGAGATCCCATTGAGTATTAAGCTACAGGCTGCTATCGACAAGGCGAGCGAGTCCAAGACCGACTTAACTACGTTTATCGGTCGGTTGCAGGGTTTAGATATTGATGTCAGACCAACTATTTCCGATAAGGGAAGAAAGCGTATCAGTTATCGATTGGGAGATTTGAAAGTAAGGGGAAGTAAGCTGCATAATGGTTCTTTTCCTAAGTTGATTTCTCAAAGGGGTATTGGTTTTGATTTAAAGCGAGAGCGACCAGCTATGGATTTGGCTTGTTTAGGTCAACGAGTAAATATTCCCCAGTCGAAACGAATAACATGGTCCCAGATCGATCTGGTGAGTTATTTGCCGTCTGCTCTTCATAACGATTTCACAAGGGCGCAGACGAAGCTCAAACAACATGAGTTACAGTTGAGCAATGATGTAAAAGATGAAGAAACAAACCAACAGCCGACTGAACTTACTGACTATAAACTATTAGAAATCAAATCGAATGTAAAGCAATGGCTTTCAACTCGTCCCCCCGAACCAAGGCAGGAAATAATAGATAGTATTCAAACAGACGTTAGCAGGTTAGAAAGGTTATTAGCATCTGGAAAACAAAGAATTAATTACCAAAAACAAGAGCTTGAGCAGTTGGGAAACCCTCGTTCTCTACTCAATCCCTTTGGAGTAAGTTCTGACCTCATCGAACAGAAAAAAACTCAGATCCGATTAAATCAGTCTAAGTTAAAAGACATCGAACGTAAGTTAACCACAGCTAATAACAACCTAGAGAAATGGCAAAAAAAGGTCCAAGTTTATCAGGATTGGCATACCTCGCCCCAAACTCAAGAGATGAATTCGTTAGCTCAGTTGCTTTTAACACCAGATAATATCGCTCGCCTCAACAGAATAGAAGAGGGATATAAAGTATATGACTCTGCCAGCTATATTTTGAAGCAGTTGGGAGAGTCAGAAGGAGAAACGCGCCGTTTCCAAGGTAAGCTTTATTCTCTTGAAAAACGAGACCTCACCTTAACTATTTCTCGCCAAGATGATTCGTCCATTATTTTTGCAGCGTCAGATGCGCGAGAACGAGGAGGCATTATTGAAATCGAGGAGTTTAATTTAACCCAGCCTGACTTGGAAAGACTAAATGAATCTGTACGATATCTAAAGCAGCAAGAAAAGCCAAAGCAAAGATCTAAAGGATTTTCTATTGGTTAATGCCAAGATGACTCTATCGAAACGTCTACAACATCAACTATGCGAGATTCGTAAAACTAAAGCTTTGGTAGATAGTCAAATAAAACAAGTAGGCTGTTGTTAGCATTGCCCTAAAAGACTAACTTCGTCCCTAAAGGGATACCGCTTCGCATATGTCGCGCGGGCATAAAAGAGAGAACGGCGAGCGAGTAAAATCAAGGCGCAACGCTAATCCGCTTCTTACGACAGTTCCTTCAACCGAGGGAACCTCCGCAACGGACTGTCGCGCTGCGTCAACAGCCATAAATCCTTATTAGACCACAACTGGAACATTAGTCGTAATGATAACGACATTGTAAAAAGTAAATGCGATTGTCTTTGATACGGTAGACCAAACGATGTTCTAAATTGATTCGTCGCGACCAAATATTAGAATCAACATATTTGAGGGGTTCTGGCTTACCAATTCCTTTAAATGGTTGCTGGCAAACTACCTCTACTAAATCTAAAATTTTATTGACTTTGAGCGCGAGACACGGCGAACCTGCGTCGCCATGTGTAATCGCGCTGTTGGCAGAGTCCTTCTTTGCCCACCAAAGTAGATGTTCTCGAAAGGTAGGAGTAAAAATAGGACAGTCAATCCGTGCGGGTTTCCCGCCGATTGAACTGTCCGTAGGACTCCAAACTTTATTCCCTGACAATGCCCAAATCCTCGCATAAGTCTTCTACGGATTGAGGCTCAACTGTCGCATCATCCATCTGTTTAGACTCTTCTATAGCTTTAAATAGCTCTCTGGCATTAGCAGGAGAGCGTAATAGATAAACTGTCTCTAGTAAACTGTCTAACTCTTCTTTACTAATTAAAGCCACATCGGGCTTATTTCGACGATTGATAATGACAATTTCTGAGTTCTTACTGACTCGATCGAGTAGAGATGCTAATCCATTTCTGGCATTGGTGTAAGCAATTGAATCTGTTGTCGGTATCATATCCTGACATAAACCTGTACAGATTTTAATGTAACATAGAAAACTAACGAATAACCGTATTCGGGTCGAGCGTCACGTACCTAAATTTAGAACAAACTGGAATGAATATTCACAAAAGCAAAAAAACTTAGCCAGTCTTCACCTTGGAAAAGCAGAAAGAAACGAAATCAACTAGAACTCTAGACTAAACATCTAACACGTAGTGCGAATCAGAAAAAAGGAGGGCTAAAATCATACATAATCTTAAACGGCGATTTTCGCTCATTTTCAGTCTGCATTTACTTGAATTTCGTATAGCCTGACCAAAAATAATACTTTAAAGATTATCGTATGTCAGAAAACTCTTTTACTATTAGTCACCATAATTTGTTAGCAGAGGTTGATGCCCATATTTTTGGCAATAGAAAATTTATTCTGGCACAAATCCAAGCAGGATATTGGGGAGATATTCAAGCTACAGCTAAAAAGATAGCTGTTAAACTATTAAAAGAAACTTGGAACTTACCTACTCTGGTCAAAGACAAAGCTCGCGTTAAAGAACTTACTACGGAAATAGTTAATAGCTTAACAGAACATTTAGAGCATCAAGAAGAAACTATTCGTGTAATAGCTACCCAATCAGCTGATGTAGATTTACTAAAATGCGAGCCACAACTGAAAGATGTAGCCAAATTACCCTCTGCTGCGGTAATGTTTTCTAGTATGGAAGCTTGTACCAGAAAAGATTTGTGGCAACAAGATGCTGATGGCATTGCCTATTTGCGACACAAAGCCAAAACTAATTTCAAAAACTACATCGAACATTATATCAGTAGTCCAGGCGATATTACATTACTTCCTTGGAACGAAGCCCAGCAAATTATCGACAAATTTGGCTTTACAACTGCCAAGCTTCACTTGATTTTTGCTGCTCATGCTATGACTCAAGAAAGACCCTGGGAAAGTCAATTTAATCTTAAGGTCAGCAATATTATTCAAGAGTTTGGTTGGGACAGAAATCATAAAAAATCTAAACGTGAAAAGCTACGAGAAATTGCTACTACTGCTTTTGCTCTCGATTGTTTATTAGTTAAAGCGGTTTGGATTGAAGGCAAAAACTATAAAGGACAAATAATTGCCTCTGCACCAGTGGGAAGAATGTGGAATGTGTATGTTAAACCAATCGGTCAATATAATTTAGAGGGCAAAATAGAAAGTCCCGATGATATTTACCTTACGGTACAACCTGGATTATGGACTAGAGATTTTTTGAATAAAGCGGGAGCAACATCTCGACAAGCTTTATATCAATTTGGCTATCTAGCAAAACAAGTTCTAGCAATCGATCCCTATCATAATGAATTGGCTCTCAGGTTAGCGATACACCTGACCTTGGATAGTCGAGTTCGTAAACATGGTAAATATAGGGTTGAAGAACTGCTAGAAATTGCTCTTCCCAAACCAGCAATTTCTAAAGCTCGTTCGGATTATCGTAAAGCCTACGATCTCAAACAATGCTGGGATAGTGCTTTAGTCCTATTAAACAAATTAAATTGGCAAATCGAGTTTGATACTCTAACTTATCCAGAAGAGTTAAGACCAGAATCACCACAAAAAAATCCCAAAGGCTATCTAGAAACTTTACTAGATGCATACATATGCATTAAGCCTCCAACTCCTATTCCCGAACTTTTAGCTAGTGGAACTACTGGCAGAATCAAACCATCACAATCGAGAACCGAAAAAAATTCAGCATCTAACAAGTGTTTAACTGGCGACCGAGTAAGAAAAGAGAGAAAAGCCAAAGGTTGGAGTCAGGCTCAACTTGCTGGTTTTTTAGGAGTTTCTCAGAAACTTATTTCTCTGATCGAGCGTGGTGAACGTCCTATTACCCAAAAATTGAACCAAAAGATTTGCAAGCTACTAGAAATCTGAGCTTCACTGATTGTTGCATGAGCTTCATATTCTGCCAAAAAGCACTGCTTTAGCAATCAATTAAACATTGACATATCATTCCACAAAATAGCGTAAATGTTAGTACTTTGTCGCTCGATGTGGATATGTTCTAATTTTTTGTTTTAGAACCAAAGTAAAAAAAGCTTAAAAGGTATACGGTATGAAGCTTAGAGCTTTAGAACAAAAACATCCACATCTCCCGATAAACTATTCTACTTTCCCGACATACGTTGGTTATTTCAGTGTTCTAAATCATAATTTTTTGTTCTAAACAAAAAAACTCAAAAAATTGGCTTTAAAAGCATACGGCGTATAGTTTAGGGCTTTAGAACAAAAGCATCCACATCCCCCGATAAAAGCATCCACATCCCCCGATAAAAACATCCACATCCCCCGATAAACTAAAAATTGGTTTGTTGATATACATACGTTTCAGCGTTTTAGAACAACCAGGAGTAAAGAGTAACGATCGGTTCTAAAAAACGAAATATTAAAAACTGCTTAGATGGACGGATTGTTCGCAATTTACTCACTTAAAAGACCGTGAAGTCAGATTTGCACCAAGACTTTTCCATCCGCCCCCATCACCTAACTGAATGGCGCGAAAGTTCCGTTGATGACCAGTTAACCGCCCTCAATTTACTTTCGCTTCAAGGCACAGAACCGAAAAATCACCTTTTCTCCTTTCTCCCCAACTCCGAACGGCGTAACGACGGTCGGGTGCGAGATAAATGGTTACACCGCTATGCTCACACTGAAGCTGGTGGCTATTGGATTTCTGGCTTAGACCCCCATAACAACTGGCTTAAATGGGACTACGGACGTTTTAAACCAGATCGCCCCCGCATTGACGAAAAAGGCAAACCGATCAAATACGAGTCCCCGCCAAAGAGCGAAAGTCACCCTACCTACTTCGACGTTCCAACGCACATCTGGGACAAGGTAGCCAGACGCTACCGCATTAAACGCTATCGCTCTCCCCTATCCCTAAGACTTGCCGATAAACTTCCGCCAGCAAAACGTTCATCTGGCTACTCCCTCTCATCCACAGGACAAAAACGTTCCCTCTCAGATTGCCTCAAAGGTGGAGTTAAACCTGCTGCCTTTCTGCCAGCCAATTTGTATGGGTCGCGGTATGCCACGGCACTAGCTTCGCGTCGTCCTTTAGGGCAATTTCCTTCCAGACCAAATACAGAACCTACTGATAACTACTGCTTTTGGTCGTGGATAGCAAAACATCCCGAAATTCCGATTATCCTGACCGAAGGAGAAAAGAAAGCTGCTTGTTTGCTTTCTCTAGGTTTTGTAGCGATCGCCCTTCCTGGAATCTGGATGGGTCGAGTTAAAAACCAAGTGACTGGCATAGATTACCTACACCCCGACTTAATGCCAATGGTAAGTAAAGGGCGTAAGTTTATCATCCTGTTCGACAACGACGAAAAGCCCAGCACTCGTCATGCAGTTCATTTAGCCAGTGTCATGACTGGTAAAGTTATCGAGGCTGCGGGGGCATCCTGTTCGATCGCATCTTTACCCGAAGGTTCAGAAAAAGGAGTCGATGATTTTGTTACCGCCAATGGCAAGCGTGCTTTATCCCTAGTTGCCAAAATTCTAGACCGCGCTTTAGCTCTTAAAGACTATCTCAGAAAATCTAGAAAAAAAACCTGGGGACTGAGTAAAAAGTATCCTGCTAACGTTACCCTCAACACCCAATACCTCAGCGATGCCCTCAGCCTGCCTACAAGGGGTCTAATAGCGATAGAAAGTGGTATGGGGACTGGTAAGACGGAATTGCTAGCAAAACTCCGTAGAGAGCATCCTCGTGCGAGATTTCTCAACATCGGTCATCGGGTCAACCTGATGAAGAATCTTTCCGAGCGATTATCTACCCAGATGTACTCGGAAATCTCTCAGGGACAATTGGCTAAAGCACTCAGTCTTTCCATTACCTTAGACAGCCTCTACAAGCTGCAAACTCAGTACAACGAATACGATTGCGTGTTCGTCGATGAAGCCTGTCAGAATTTAGCCCATCTACTCCACAGCAACACCTGTAAAGAACATCGGGCTGAAATTTTAGAAGTTTTAGAATACATCATCGGTAAAGCCAAGCTAGTCGTCCTAGCCGATGCTCACATGAACGATGTTACCGTAGATTTCTTCCGCGCTATGCGCCCAGAAGGGGAAGTTCCTTTTATTATCAAAAACGAATACAGACAGGCTGGCAGAGAAGTACATTTCTACGAAGATCGAGACAGCAGTGCCTTAGTAGCTAAGATTTCCACTGCTTTGATGATGGGACTAAAAATCATGGTGGTTAGTGACTCGAAAAAGTTCATCAAGAAGTTAGAGGCAATGATGGCAGTTCAGGTTGACGAACAGCGGTCGTTATTTGAGCCAGAAACAGGGCTTAACTCCCAAAAAGGTAGTCAACTACGTATTTGGTCGATCCATGCCGATAATAGCGGTTCTAAGGAGAATAAAGCATTTATCAAAGATATCTCGAACCAAGTAAAAAATGTCGATGCTCTTTTAGCTTCCCCTAGCTTGGGTACGGGAGTAGACATCTGTGACTATCATTTCGATGCGGTTTTTGGGGCATTTCATGCGGTTTCTCAATCGGCAACAGAATGCGCTCAGGCTCTACATCGCTATCGCCACCAAGTACCTTTGCACATCTGGGTCGCTCCTCGTCCTCCTTTTGGCTACCAAGAAACTAGTGCCGAAAAGATTAAAAAAAGTATGCTGCAACTCAATCAAATGACAGCTTTTTTAATTCGTATTAACCCTGAAAGCGGTACTAGAGGAGCAGAAAAAGATTGGGCGTTAAATGCTTACTGTGAAATTGAAGCCCAACGTAATTATTCGATTAATAATCTTCGAGATGACCTTTTAACTTTACTAGAAGAAATGGCATATAACATTACTACTGTAGAATCGGACAGTGACGTAATGGTTAAAAACAAAATGCTTGAAGTTGGTCGCTATTTAGATACTGCCCATCAATTAGCAATAGTTAATGCCAATGATATCAGCTCGACCGAATACCTATCTCGTCAAGCTAAAGATTATTTAGAGCCAGAGGAAATAGTTGAATGCGAAAAGTACCGCATCAAGCGCGATTATGGCATGGATGTTACAGAGGAGCTTGTTAGGAAGGATGCACAAGGATGTCTGATTAGTCAGTTAATCGCCTTAGAATCTCTGCTGGCTAACTCTGAAGGTAAAATTGTTGACCCTAATACCAATCGAGAATATCCCGCACCTCCACAAATAGTTGCCGATAAAGATTTGAAAGAAAGGGATAATTTACCTTTGTGTATGGATTGGCATAACTACTCAAGTAAATGGCTGGCTCGTTACAATCTAGGCTTGCCCAAACTGGTTACTCGTTTAATGGAGGGTGAAGAAATCTGTGCTAGCGACTCTGATGTAACAAAAATGACAGAGATAGCGATCGCCTCTAGAGTTCATATTAAGCATATTCTCAATCTCACTATTCCCGAAAACTGTAAACCGATGTGGCTGCTGGGTGTATTAATCGGTCAATTGGGACTGAAAACTGTTTCTCGTAAAAAGGGTAAACGAGGAGAACAGATTAGATATTATTCCCTAGCTAAAGAAGATACTATTTTTGCCCTTGAGGTATTGCAGTATCGAATTGAGCAACGAGAAGAGAAAGCTCGAAAAGAACTCGAACAGCTCGAAAGGAATCGAGAACATCAAGATAGAATGCAGACGCAATACGGTATTGAGCCACCTCTTAACTCCGTAACCACTCCCCCCAATAAAGAGGGTATTTATACATTAGAGGGGTGCATGGATACAGATGAAAATTGGATTGAAAAGTCGAAAAATACTCTCGATAAATTAAATTCAGAGCTGAAACAAAAACTAAAACAGTACCTTACTATTTTGAGAGGCGAAGATTTTAATAACCAAGGATTCAATTCTTCGTTGATAAAAGTTAATTAAAATCAAAACCTCAAGAAGGTATCGATTTAGCGAACCAATTGTATTCTTCAGAAATATCAGCATAAAAATGGCACTTTTATGCCTAATATCAAATTTGATAGTTAATAAAATGTATTTACTATCGAAAATCAGAGAAAAACCTTAGTAATAAGGTTTGAGATAGTATATCGGGCAAATTATCTAGTCGAGATTAGGTAGTGAAAGAAGCAATACAATGGTGGTATCAGAAGAAATTGAGGCAATGGTCGTCTGAAGCCAACTTGATTCGAGAGCAATTGTTACAAGAATCCTTTGCGATGCGCCGTAGTTTGGAGTTATCGTCGATTGAGTCCGATAAGTTGACCGCTCATCATCAAAAGTATGTCGAGCGACTAGAGAATTTCCACTCTAGCCTCAAACAATTAAGCGATCGCCTCGATCCTCCATATCTCAACGAAGGATTGCCGTTTGCCCTACAGTACTCGGTCGAACGATGGCGAGAACGACTACCAGAGAGCCAATTCAAATTAAACTTACCGCCATTTTGGCAGCAAAAATCTTCAACCGATGATTTCATGGTGTTCTCTATTTTAGAAGATTTATTAAACATCCAGAAAACGAATACTTTATCTAATAATCTTATTGCTATCGATCTAGAACAAAATTTGTTTATTAGTAAGTTCGATCGCCAACTCAAAGTCATGTTTGTAGGAGAAAAAGCAACTAATTCTAGATTAGACAGCGATCGCGTAGAAGAAGATACAAACGGCAATCGTCAAGAATTACAATATCTCCAGCAAATATTTGAAGGTTTAACATCGGGTAGCTGTAAGAATATTTCGGGCGAAAATAGCGATCTTTGGCTCTTTGAATGGTAAAAATATTTCATTGGAGCAATATTGTGAGAAAGATTAAATATGACTACAGCTACTAAAACTAAAATACTGGTCATCGACGACCATGATGCAGTAATCAACGGCACAGTAGATGCACTAAAGAGCCAGTATTCCGATGCGGATATCCTTAAAGCCAAAACCGCAGGGGAAGCCTTAGAAAAGCTCAATAGCTTTCCCGACCGTGACGTGGTAATTACCGATCTTTCCCTGCCCGAAAAACCTGGAGAGCGACCCCAACCAGAAATTGGCGTTAACTTACTGAGAACGATGATGGAAAAATATCCTGACCTCAATCTTGTAGTGCAAAGTGCCGATGCTAGAGCTTTAATTCGACTGCGTCCTTTGATTAACGAACATCAAGGTGGTTTTACCGTGTCGGATAAAAGCGAGCCGTTACAGCAAATGCTAACCAAAGTGGAATGGTCGATGCAAGGAGTTAACTACACTCCTAAAGAGATGCGGTCGGGTTCGACACCAGAATTAAAAGCAGAATGGCAAACTTTATTAGAACTGGCATTTAACGAGTGTCTCAAGGATAGCGAAATTAGCAAGAGAATGAATATTGGCGATCGCACGGTGAGAAATTACTGGACTAAGATTCAGGACGCGCTGGAAATATATCCAGAGGATGATAAAAATTTGCGGTTACAAACCGAAAAGAAAACCAGAGAAATAGGTCTTATTGACTGACTTTGGCAAAATCTAACAACCTAGTTAAATTGAATTTTTTAGCGAGATGTGGCAAAAGATTGGTAAGGAAATAGCGATCTGGCGTGCTGGTGCGATGCCTGGTATTGCTGTCATCGGTCTAGTTTTTTTGGCAAGGATCTTCGGAGGTTGGGAATTTCTGGAATTAACGGCACTCGATGCTTTTTTGAGGTGGAGAAGTCCCGAACCGATTGACGAGGAAATTTTAATTGTCGGCATCAACGAGCAGGATATAAGCAGTCTAGAAAGTTATCCTATATCAGACCGCAAGCTAGCCAATCTTATAACTACTATAGAAAGCTACGATCCTGCGGTAATTGGGATAGACATTATTAGAGACAAGCCACAAGAACCAGGTCATGCTGAGTTGACAGAAGTATTTTCAGAATATGAAAACATTATTGGGGTAGAAAAAATACTATCTGGAGAAACAGGATCGCGAATCGATGCGATCGCACCACCCAAAGCACTTCCCCCAGAACAAATTGGCTTTGTCGATACTTTATTAGATGAAGATGGTAATCTGCGTCGCAGTTTATTAAGTGCAATCCTCAACGACGAGCTTAAGTTTTCTCTGGCGATTCGTCTAGTAGAACAGTATTTAGAGACTAAAAACATTACTTTAGCCAATGCTGCTGAAGATCCTGAAACTATGCAGCTAGGTAAAGTCAGGCTGACTAGAGTTAATCCCAATACTGGAGGGTATATCAATACCGATGCAGGAGGAAACCAAATTCTACTAAATTTCCGACGGGGTAAAGATCCATTTCAGACTGTTTCTCTAGCAGATATCGACAAAGGTAATTTTCAGCCTTCATGGATCGAAGATCGTATCGTCTTAATTGGTATTACCGCTCTCAGCGTTAGAGATGATGTCAATACTAATGCCGTTCGCTCGGATAATCATGGTTTTATCTATGGAGTAGAGATTCAGGCTCATGCTGTCAGTCAGATCCTCAATGCAGTATTAAACGATAGACCGTTGTTGTGGGTGTGGCATGATGGCTGGGAATATCTCTTTATTTTCGCCTGGGGATTTTTGGGAATTTCCTTGGCAAGAATCTTCAATCAGTCTCCTTGGACGCTAGCCGTTATCATTTCAATTAGCAGCATTTTGGCGATCGCGGTTTGCTATTTATTACTATTGCAATACGGCTTATGGTTGCCAGTAGTACCTGCGGTGTTAGTGCTGTCGATTAACGGTGTGGGTTTAACGGCTTCGATGTTTTATCGCGATCGCCAAAACCTCAAGTTTCAGTTGAAAGACCGCCAGTACATGATCGGCTATATGTCTTCTACCATTCACAATCGTCCGATCCAAACCCTCAAAAAGATCCTGCGGGACGTGCAATCGCATGATGTAGCAGAAGACTGGATGGTAAAAGAACTAGAAGTATTAAATAAAGAACTGCGCGATGTCGGCAATCTGATTGAAAAAGAAACAGTCACCGACGGCGATCGCATTCATATCGGGGAGTCTGAAGTAGATCTACAGTGTTCGTTAAAGGAAATTCTCTATCAGGTATATAGCAACACCATAACCCTCGACTATCCCCACTTTAAAACTATCAAATTCAAGCTGGTTAACTTTGAAGATAGTATCAATGAAGCCAAATTAACCGTAGAACAAAAGCGTAGTTTGTGCCGATTTTTAGAAGAAGCTTTGATTAACGTGGGAAAATATGCTGAAGGTGTGACTCGTCTAAAAGTAGTGTGTCAGCAACAGGGCGAGCGAAATATCATTCGAGTAGAGGACAATGGAGTTGGACTAAAGCAGGAAGATAGTAAAAATCAAAAAGCTGGTGGAGGTACGAAGCAAGCTAAAGATTTAGCCAAGCAGCTGAGGGGAGAATTTAAACGCTATTCCCGTCAACCAAAAGGTACGGTTTGCGAACTAACTTGGTCGGTAAATAGAAGCTGGTTTTGGCAATTTTAAGCAAAGGTTCGAGCGATATTTTTGATAACACTTTCGACACAATATCATCTTTAGGTTCGATAATTGGCACATTTGTGCCATAGATTCAGTCAATCCTGGAAATCAATCTCATCAAAAACTGAAACCTCTTACAGTGTCTTCTTTTTTATTATTTAGAAGAATTAATTAATTAGGTTTTCAGGAGCTAAAACAATGAGCATTAAATCAGAGAAATATCATTCCACATCTACTTTGTTCTCCAACTTTTGTCGGCTTCTTATTCATGCTTCTCTGCTCACAGGCGGATTGTATATAAATATGATAAGTATTGAAAATGCGAATGCCAGTTTATTGATTCCAGCAGAAAACGCTAACCTCGGCAACAGTACATCTCTAGCCTTGGCATCAACAAGTAGACCCGAATTTTTGGGAAAATATCCAGCGGGAACAGTGCTTTGCTTTAACGATCGCAGTGTGGAAAATAAAGTACGGATTGTAGACTTTAATCAAAGCTTTCAAGTAGTAGATTTTGTTTACCTCGACGGCGGTTATCAAGGTCAAAAAGGTAGCGCAGGTTATTCTACTTTTGTCTACAACTCTTATCCCTGTAGCTATTGAAAATTATTAGGTTGGGTTTCGCGTATAGCTAAACCCAACCTAGTTCGATCTACGTTCTATCTGCCTTTACAGGAATTCAAACCAATCTCTATTAATACATAGCCTTCAAGTCTTGTCTTCATTTTCATTTTCTAATAAGTCTAATAACTGTAGTTTTAAAGGTGAGAGATTATTCTGGATAGTTCTCCAAATTAGCATTAAATTTACCTGAAAATATTCGTGAGCTACGATATTTCGCATATCGCTTGATAAACGCCAAGGTATTTGAGCATAGCGAGATTGGATTTCGGCAGGAATATTTCTCGATGCTTCACCAATGACTATGAAATCGTAGAGAACTGATTTCACAACTGTTTCATTAGCTGCAAATTCCTCATAGGTCATTTTTGCTGTACGCTGCTCGATACTATTAACCGCATTTATAATATCCCGCACGCGGAACTGCCAAGCTCTAGAAGACACGAATTACATCCTTTAAAATAGGTTCTCGCAAATGTTCTCGCAAAGCATCTCTAGTTCCCAAGTCAACTTCACATTTGAGTAAATCTTTAATATAATGCCTGACTCTAAATAAATCGAATAGACTTGCTTCAATAGAGAATTCTACCAAGCAATCAACATCACTATCGGGACGAGCTTCGTCTCGCGCTACCGAACCAAAGATTTCTAAAGATTTGACACCAAGATTTTGTAAATCGGCTTGATGGGCATTTAGAATAGACAAAACTCGATCTCGCTGCATGGGTGATTTTTTTGACCTAATTACACTCTCGACTCAATACCATCTTGCCATTAGCCAGATAATAAGCACCTTGAGGTTCGACAATCGGATCTTCAGGTTGCCAACTGCTGGTATTTTGACTTCAGTAAAAAGTAATATTCTGCTCAAGGTTGTTAAGAATCGAGAAATTGACTGACGGTAAGAATAGGAATGTCTCGAAATGGATGTAAAACTAATAAGTCCTTATCTCCACTGATAATTGCTGTAGCTTTACCACTCACAGCCAATTCTAAAAATTTATTATCTTTGGGGTCGCGACATTCTTCTATTGTCTCCTGAATTTCTATCAACACAGATTTTTGAACAAAAGCGAGTAAAAATCGTTCGCGTTTGGCTTGTGAAATGTATCGCTCAAATTTGGGGCGACTCAACACCCTATTCAGTTCGTCTATTGTCTCCTGAGAAATCAGTATTTTGCCAGTACTTGAAGCCAGTTCAAAAGCTTTTCTAGGTGCAGAATTGGCAAATAGCAAAGCACTTACTAAAATATTAGTGTCGAGAACGTAAAGATCACTCATCCTCAAGCAGAGTTTGTAGAATTTCAGGTGTTAGCCCTTTATCTACAGCTTCTTTACTGATTTCATCCATAATTTTTAATAGAGAATCACCTTGGCTTAAAGATTCTTTCAATTTAAGATTCAGCAAAAGTTCCAACTTCTGGCGTTCTTGAGCAGAAGTAGAATTAAAGGCTTTAGCAGTTTCAGAATCGACGCGAATTTTTATTTCTTCAGTTGTCATAATCGAGGGCAGAAAAAAGAGTGAGGTCTTTATCATAGAATACAAATTAGTTGGCGATTAGCTCCTCTAGATACCTAGGGGCGATCGCTATCGAGGACACTCGCGACTTAATACCCACTCCCCATTAGCCAGACGATAAGCATCTTGAGCTTCAACAATCGGATCTCCTGGTTGCCAACTACTAGTATTTTCAGATGCGCCTCTTATTTCTCCTGTCGGATACTTAGAAGGTAAATTACCCCCAGGACGCACTGGCAAACTTTCACCACCTGTAATAATGAACCTCCCCTGACTTCGATCTCCCACTGGTACGACGCAGCTATTAGCCACTAATTCATCGGTATTAATTGAGTTATCTGGTAATTCGGTCAGGCTGTTTTGAATAAAGCTAACATCGGGAATCGATACCGCACCCGATGATACCGCACCTGTAGCGTTGAGATCGGCGCGATCATTGAGATCTAAGTCATCAGGATTAGCAGTTAAAGAGTTAAAGGTAAAGTTTTCGGCAAAGAAAGCAGGAGTATCGAGAGTTATATCTCCTCCTTGTCCTTCTAGTGCGGATGCAAAGATATCACTATCATCAAAAGCAACAACCGAATTAGCTTTAATAACTATATTTCCTCCGCTACCTTCTCCCGAAGCAATATCGGTTGTCAAATCGCTGTCACCTCGAAGTTGAATATCACCAGCAGTAATAGTTAAATTACCTCCTGAAGATTGAGTTGAACTAGTAGAAATGAAGCTGTCTGCTGCTTGTAAAAAATCAGCGATGTTTAAAGTAATATCTCCCGCTTTTCCTTCTCCAAAAGCGCGACTGCCGATAACACTATCGTTTGTCAGAAATAGTTTATTAGTAATAATTGTTGTAGTTCCTGCTTTACCTTGAGCATTATTATTAACTTCACTAAAAATATTACTATTGTTAAGAGATATACCTTGATTAGCATTAATTTTGATATTTCCTGCATCTCCTGTTCCAGAGGTATCTGTATTTATTTCTCCGCCATTTTTAACAATCAGGTTTCCTGTTTGAATGTTAATATTGCCACCTTTTCCTTTGGCACCTGTACCCAAACTGGCAACTACTCTTGGTGTATCTCCGTCAGCAATTGTTAGGGTATCATCTACACTAATATTGATATTACCACCTTGACCATTGCCACCTGGAAGAGAATCTGAAGCTGCACTGACTCTAGCGTCTATCTCTCCTCCATTGATTAAAGACAATGAACCTGCTGTAATATTGATGTCTCCTCCATTGCCAACACCACCTGCTAAAACACTACTAGATGCTTTACTGTAATTATCGTTATTATCGACTCCCTCAAAAGTAACTGCATTTGTTGCTTGAATGGTGATATCTCCCGCATTCCCTGTTCCGCGAGTAAAGGAATTAATTTGACTACCATTGGTTGCCGAGAGAGAACCAGTTATAATCTCAATCCTGCCAGCTTTGCCTACTGCTTCTCTATCTTGTACATTGTTGACAATAGTAGAATCATCCAGAGAAATTGTATTGTTTGCGACAATAGAAATATCGCCCGAATCTCCTGCTCCTTCAGTTGAAGTAGAAATAGACCCGCCTTCTTCAATAAGTAAGTTTTGAGTGGAGATACTTAAATATCCTCCATTCCCTGAACTATTAATGGATGTGTTAGCAGATAATGTGCCGTCAACTATTTCTACACTTTCTGCATTAGTAATATCAATATTTCCCGAAGTTCCTGCACCAGCAGTTCCTGTAGTAATTATTCCTTGTATAAGGCTCAATTTTGGTGATGTTATTGAAATATTTCCTCCATTAGCATTTCCTGTGCCAGAGGTTAAAATACCTGCTGTATTGCTGCTGCTATTTTCGCCAAATACATCTATTGATTCTGATGCCTTAATAAAAATATCACCTGAATTACCTTGTTCTATATCATCATTAATATTTTCATTAACAAAATTATTAATAAATTCGTCAACTGATATACCTTCGTCTGGATTATAACCAAGTGATTCTAATATAATATTCAAATCCAGGGTTTCTGAGAAAGTGTTTAAAAACTCAGCAATATTAATTGCTGAACTCGATATTGTTCCGCCATCAATCGAAATGTTTTTAGTATCGAGTAAAATGTTTCCTCCGCTTCCAAATCCAGTGGCAACTGTAAATAAAGAACTATCCCTACCTAAGCCGATTGAGTCTGTTGCTCGAATTTTTAATTCTCCAGCAGTACCACTGTTTTGTTGCTCAGAAGTTTTAAGAGTGCCATTATTAGTAGAAATATTACTTCCATTATTTAGTTGTAGCTTTGCTGCGTTTATATTGATATCTCCACCATTTTCACCTATCAAGTTTGAAGTAGAAATCTCAGCAGAATTGTTAAGAGTTATATTTGAAGCTAGTATACTAATGTTTCCTGAGCTACTTGGCGTACTTGAGTTGATATTAGAATTAGCTGAAAGAAAATTTGAAGCCTCATCGACATTAGCATTTAACTCAGCACCGTTAGTTAGAGATAAAAAATCTGCTGTAATATTAATATCTCCTCCACTACCATTCGCTCCAGTGTCTACATTGGTAAACAAACCACTTGGAAAATTGTTACCATCTACACCATCAAAAGTAACTGCATTTGTTGCTTGAATGGTGATATCTCCCGCATTCCCTGTTCCGCGAGTAAAGGAATTAATCTGAGAGCCATTAGTTGCTGACAGTAAACCAGTAGTAATCTCAATCCTGCCAGCTTTGCCTACTGCTTCGCTATTTACATTGTTGAAAATAATAGAATCATCCAGAGAAATTGCATTATCAATTGTGATGGAAACATTTCCCGAATCTCCTTGACCAGAAGTACTTGCACTAATTTCTCCACTATTTTTAACAACCAAATTGCCAGCTTGAATGTCAATATTTCCGCCCTTTCCTTTAGCACCTGTGCCTAAACTGGCAACTATTCTTGGTGTATCTCCGTCAGCAATTGTCAGAGTATCATCTACATTGATGTTGATATTGCCTCCCCGACCATTGCCACCTGGAAGAGAATCTGAAGCTTCACGAACACTAGCATCTAACTCGCCACCGTTAGTTAAAGATAATGAACCTGCTGCAATATTAATACTGCCTCCATCCCCTGTACCACCTGCTTCAACAGTACTAGATGCACTACTGTAATCGCCGTTATCTAAGCCATCAAAAGTGATTGCCTCGGTTGCTTGAATTGTGATATCTCCTGCATTCCCTGTTCCGCGAGTAAAGGAATTAATTTGAGAGCCATTAGTTACTGAGAGCGAACCAGTCGTAATCTCAATCTTGCCAGCATTGCCTACTGCTTCGCTATCTTGCACGTTGTTAACAATATAGGAACTGGCATCAAGAGCAATTGTATTATTAGCAATAATAGAAATGTTCCCCGAATCTCCCTCACCAAAAGTACTGGTGCTAATTTCTCCGCCATTTTTTAAACTCATATCTTGAGTTTTAATCGCTACATTGCCTGCATTTCCTATAGCTGCCAAATCGACTTGGTTTAAAATTGAACTGTCATCAATAGTTAAATTATCAGTAACATTAATTGTAATGTCTCCTGCTTGAGCATCTGCTGAAGTTGAATCTGCCGTTATTCCTGCTCTTATTAAACTAGAACCAGACTCACCAGCTTCAATATTTACATTTTGAGCATCAATAGTAACGCTTCCTTCCCCTGTACCAGTAACATCTATCTCAGCAAAATTACTCAAGGTGACATCTGCTTTTGTTACAACTTCTGGAAAACTCAAACTGCCATCATCATTTAAACCAACTGTTCCTGCTGTACCTAATCCACCTATATTAATATTTCCACCCCTTGCTGTAGCTTCTCCCGCCTCAAACCTGACTTCTCCACCGACTAAAGTTAGATATTCTCCCGTAGGTACTTGTAAACCAACAAACTCCCCTGTCTCATCTTCTACAAAAGAGCGATTGACTATACTCCCTGGAGTCGAACCAAACTGTAGTCCTAACGGAACGCTAATAGTCAACAGTGATTCTCCTGGTGCTACTGCACTAAACAAACCACCTTCACCAAACTCAATCCCCTCTGCGGTGGTGGCAGTAAACGAACCCTGTACATCTAAAGCAGCATTCTCGCCAAAAACAATCCCATTGGGATTAATTAAATACAAATTAGCAGCACCGTCTACTCCCAACGTACCTAAAATATTCGATTGACTATTCCCCGTAACGCGAGAGAAGATGTTATTAACTGCATCGGGATTGGTAAAATAAACCCCTCTATTTTCACCGACATTAAACTCTTGGAAAGAATGAAATAAATTAGAACCCCGTAGCGCACCACCATCAATACTGTCGCTATTTTCATCTCTAGGATTTACTACCGAACTTTCTGCACCCAGAGTATTATCGGGGACAATATTGCTATCTTGAGCAAAGACAGAGTTGGTTTGGCTGACGATAGTTGCAAACAGAATTAGAGCTAAGGAACGGAGAGGGCAAGCAAAATAAATCGGGTTCATTGGCGATCGCAATTAGCTTTTTAAATTAGATTACCTGAAAAATCCAGTATCACAAGAAATTTAAACAATTTTTAGACTTGGCACAAAAGTGCTACTAATTCAGCCAACATTTACGCTCGCTTGCATCAAAAACTGAAATCTTTTGCGCTGTCTTCTTTTTTATTCTTTAAAAGGAACAACTAAACGTTGTTTCTCTAGATACTTTTCGCGATCGCTTTTACTATTTCCTACGAGCGATCGCTTTTTTTTGACATTAATATTAGTTTTAATTAATCGCTCGACAATGATTTTAAGCAAAAGCTAGAGCGATTTTTTATGTGAAATAGTTAGAAATTTGACTTGGCATAAAAGTGCTATTTATTGAGCCAACCCAGGCAATCGATTACATCAGAAACTGAAACCTTTTGCGGGGTCTTATTTTTTATTATTTAAAAGTAATCAATCAACTAAGTTTCAAGGAGACAAAAAAATGACTAATTCTAATAGTTTAGTAGGTCAAGTTGGCAACAGTAATTACGACTCAAGTGAGTTGCTCGGTAATACCACCTATCAATTCTCGCAACTTCTCGAAGATCGGGCAAATGGTGTGTTTGACCTTCACACCGATGCCACTATCCCTACTAATCCTGTCGCACCTGCACCTAGTCCCATCGCGCCTGCGCCTAGTCCCATTGCACCTGCACCCAGCCCCGATCCTATAGATCCAGGGGAAACAATTGATGAGGCTTTAGATCTCGGTATTTTTGATGGTAGTGGTTTTCTTACCCAGACAGGTGATGTAGGTAGCAGCGATCCTATCGATCTGTATCAATTTACTATCAGTCAAAACAATAATTTTAACTTTGTTTTGGAAGGTATGAGCGCAGATGCCGATCTGCATCTAGTCAACACCAGTGGTCAGATTATAGCAGCTTCTGAAAACGCAGATTTGAATGCAGAATTTCTTGATGTAAATTTAGGAGCAGGTACTTACTTTTTAGGAGTTGCCTCTTACGACGGTATAGATACTAGTTACGATCTATCAGTATATGGTGGAGAATATGCTATGTCTTCGCTACCAAATGAGATCGCCGATCCCTCATTAATGCCTTCAGAAGACTTTGTTTGCTAATCAGTTTTTTTGATTACTTCAGAATTTAATTATTTCACTGGATACCTGCGATCGCATTTTAATGCGATCGCCTTCTCCAATTTTTTGGGGAAGCTTTTTTTGTATGGGGTTAAAACAACAGTACTTTGTTGATGGCAGTTTTCTGCAATTCAACCGACGCGATCGCGCAAACAACTCGGCACAAATGGCAAATGTGACCGCTATTTCATCCCTGTATCTTAATTAATAACTCAAACAAGCACTACAGGAGTTTCGATTATGACCGCAGTAATTCAAACAGGAGAGCAAATTATTACCGCCAGCGAGTTGATTACTTTATTGACTAACTATCAAATGTTACCTCGCCTAGTTAGCGAATATATTATCGATGAAGCGATCGCGACCATTGAATGTACTCCAGAAGAAATTGCTACGGCTTCGCAACAGTTCGCTCTTGCCCATCAGTTAACTACAGAGACTGAAAAAACCGCTTGGTTGGATCGGCATCAATTAAATTTAGAACAATTTACCGCGATCGCCACTAGAAATTTGAAAATCAACAAATTCAAACAAGCAACCTGGGGTAATCTGGTCAACCCTTATTTTTACAAGCACAAAGAGCAGTTCGATCGCGTAGTTTATTCCATAATTTGGGTCGAAGATATGGATTTGGCACAGGAAATTTATTTCCGCATTAAGGAAAACGAACAGTCTTTTGCTGAGTTGGCACGACAATATTCTCTAGGTGCAGAAGCACAATTAGGAGGACTATTGGGTCCAGTAGAATTGAGAACTTTACCTCAACCTTTAAGCCAAGCTTTTTCTGCGAATAAAGCTGAAGGGTATACGTTGCCAATGCGTCTGGGGAAATGGATGACGGTGGTACGTTTGGAGAAATATCTTGATGCACGGTTAGATGAGCCAACACGACAACGTATATTGAATGAGTTGTATAAAAACTGGCTGCAACAACAGCTTCAAAATAGAGGGTATCAAATCGAGCAGGTTGAAAAGCACTGGGAAAATGCAGCTTTGAGTTAATTGTACTAAATCCTGTTATCACACCCCTATGGGAAGGCAGAAGGCAGCCCTAAAGGATTCCCTTCGGTCAAGGCAGAGGGCAGATGGCAGATGGCACAAAGGGCTTGCCCGCATGTAGGTTTAATCCCTGTTTGAGACTCTTTATTCAAAAGTAGGTTTTCAAAATCGGATTTCGTATTAACCAAAGATTCATAACAAGTCGATTTGTTTGCTAATTTTAATTTTTTTAGTCAATTGATTTTGCCCGTTTGATGTAAAGATCGCTAAATTCTAAATTCTTTATTATTTCGTATTACAAAAGTGCCAAGTTTCGGCATAATCTTAGATATTGTTGGATATCTGGGATAGGTTTATGGCACGTCGCTCTTTTCGCTGGTTGTCAGTTCTGTTTACGATCGCTTTAGCAATATCTTTATTTATAGGACAGATCTCTACGGTAAATGCCAAAGTTTCTAATGAGGATTTGGTACAACAAGGTGTTACCGAGTATCGACAGGGAAAGTATCGAGCTGCGATCGCTCTTTGGCATCGGGCTTTAAACAGTTATCAAGCAACACCAGATAACCCCAACACCGTCGTAGTTTTAGAAAATTTAGCTAGAGTCCATCAGCAGATCGGACAATCGGAACAGGCGATCACCTATTGGGATCGGGTAACAGATCGCTACCGAGAATTGGGTAATGAGGAACAACTGGGCAGAAGTCTCAGCGAATTGGCTCAAGCCTATAGCAGTTTGGGGCAACACCGTCAGGCGATCGCGCTTTTGTGTGGAGAGCAAGGCAATAAGCAGACAGAGTGTTTTTCTACTTCAGCGATCGCTTTAGCTAAAAAAAACGCCGATTCATTGGGAGAGGTTGCAGCTAAAGGTAGTCTGGGGGAAGCTTATCGTCTGCGAGGTAACTATGCGCGAGCGGTGGATTACTTAAAGGATAGCTTAACAACTGCTCGAATCCTAGATAATCCCCAGCTAGAAATCTCAGTCTTAAACAGTTTGGGTAATACCTATAGCAGTCTGGCACAGATTAGTTATCGCCAAGCAGATTCAGCAGAAACAAGAGGCGAGATCTACGGACGTACGGGGTTAGAGTATGCTCCTGACAGTCCCGTAATGCAGCTGCGTCAAGACGGCAAACAACAAGATCGAATTGCTTTAGGTTATTTTCAAGACAGTCTGGCGATCGCTACCCAACAACAAAATTCTTTAGAACGGGTGCGAAGTCTGATTAGTTCTCTGCCGATTTACTATCGTTTGTCAGATACCACCGCAGCAGCCAATGCCAAGCAGCAAGCGTTAGATTTAGTTTCTACTCTTCCTTTAGAAGCGACTACTGTTTATGCCACTATCGATCTGGCTAAATTACTACAGCCAGAGAAAGTCAGTTTTAGCAGCTGTTATAGTGCAGATATTTTATCCCAAGCACGGGCTTTGTTACAGCAAGGGGTAGATACTGCTCGACAAATAGACAATAGCAGAGCAACTTCCTTTGCCCTTGGGGAATTTGGACACACCTATGAATGTTCTGGAGACTATCAACAGGCTTTAAAACTAACTAAACAAGCTCGTTTGGCAGCAGAACAACACAAAGATAGTCTTTACCTCTGGGAATGGCAGACTGGTAGAATTCTACTTGCCCAGAAAAATTCAGATCGGGCGATCGCAGCTTATGAAACGGCAATTTCTACCCTAGAAAGTATTCGCGACGATCTGCTTACTGCCAACCGCGATGTACAGTTTGATTTTCGCGATACTGTCGAGCCGATCTATCGGGGGTTAATCGCTCGTCGATTGGGTATGGTAGATAATGTTTCGGTTGTTCCACCTACAGAAACACGACAGGTAAGTAACGTCAGTTCGATTTTAACTACCGTCGATTCGTTAAGACTGGCGGAATTACAAAACTATTTCGGCAATGACTGCGCTATTTCCGATGTGGTAGCTACAGATAAAGTAGATTTACTCGCTCCCGCTCCCAATACCGCATACTTTAGCACCATCATTTTAGACGATCGCACGGCGGTAATTGCTAACTTTCCAGGACGTAAAACTAAAATTGTTTGGGACAGCGATCGAGGTAAGGCTGCTATAGCAGAGGAAATAAATCAATATAGACGGGGATTGGAGAACTTTTACACTAAATTTGATGTTTCCCTCGGACAGAATATCTATAGCTGGCTGGTACAGCCTTTTGCCGAAGACTTAGAACGAGAACAAATAACTACCCTGGTGTTTATTCAAGATGGCTTACTGCGAAGCGTACCGATGTCTGCATTACATGACGGCGAACAATTTTTAGTTCAAAAATACGCGATCGCCACTACCCCTAGCTTAAACCTTACCAGTCCTAATACTGCCAACCGTCAGGAATTGAAAGCCCTAGCACTTGGTCTGAGCGAACCGTCTCAGGTAGATAATAAATCCTTTCCTCCCCTGCCCAACGTCAAGGCAGAAATTAAACAGGTGCAGAACATATTCGCCGAAAGTACGGGAGTTTTAAATAATAGCTTTACTCGCGATCGCCTGGCTGCGGAATTAGCCGAAACATCTTATCCCATCGTCCATATCGCCACTCACGGTCAATTTAGTTCCGAACCAGAAGATACTTTTTTGGTTACGGGAAATAACGAAAAGCTGACAATTACCGAGCTAGACCGCATTATTCGCAGTACTGCCACTCAAAACGAACCAGTAGACTTGATTGCTCTAACCGCCTGTCAGACTGCCGTAGGAGACGAACGGGCAGCCCTGGGTTTGGCAGGAATCGCCATTCAAGCTGGTGCGAATAGTGCCTTGGCTTCTCTATGGTCGATTAACGATGAAGTAACTCCCGCCGTGATGCAAGACTTTTATCTCGGTTGGCGCGATCGCCGTCTCAGTAAAGCCCAAGCCTTACAACAAGCTCAAATAGCGTCGATTGAACGCGGTGTTCCTCCTGCTTTGTGGTCGCCTTTTGTTCTGATCGGCAATTGGCAGTAGAAGATAGTTTTCACTGCCAAAATGAAATAACTATTTGTGTTGTAAAGACTCGATAATTTGCTTGAAATTGCTGCTATCTTCTTCTATCTCTGCCAACTGAGAAATTAACTTAATAGTGGCATTTTCGGCTTGAGGATCTTCGAGTAAAGCAACTTCTGCTAGAGCATCGTACCATAGACCAGATTGGGCATAAACATCGGCTTTGGTAACGGGATTTTCCGCATTGTTTAATTGGGATGTCGTAGCAGGATCGACCTCTACTATTTTTACGCGATTGTTAACTACTAAAGATTGAGAAGGACTGTTAGGATTACAGATTATCGCAACCTGCCAAACATAGGTTCTGCCTGGAACTAAACTGACTTCTGTAGGTAGAGAGTGAGTCATAATTCCCGACGAACTGGATAATCTGGTCTGATAAACCTGTTCCCCTTTGCCACTATAACTAGCAGGATCTGATTCATAAAGCCAAAATTCCACGGGATAGGATTCGCGATCGGGAACATACCAAACAAAGGTAGGATTAGTAGCAGTGGATTGCCCTACATGACCGTAAGGAGCTAAGGTTGTGAGAGTTGCGGAATTAGCTTTGGTTTTATTATCGGCTGAATTACAAGTTCCTCTGGTAGCAGCGATCCCTGTAGACTGAGAGCTAGGAGCATCATTACTTTGGTTTGTAGGTTTTTTATATTCTGCCAAAACAGGTTTAGCCATTGCCAAAGATAAGCACAACAAGCAAACAGTTACATAGCTGTTGTTGAACCTGGATAGATTACTTAGAGTATTAAACATGGAAGTAAGTAGATTGCTAGTTACAATTAAACGACCGTGTGATTACAATTTTATTTTTGCCGTAGCAATTTAAATCCTTTAAGCATTCTGTAATTTTCTGCGATACCAACTAATTGATAGTTTATAAATCGCATAAATTATCTTGCTGGATATTAAAATAAAACTGAGTATTTGCAGCCAGGGTAGATGAATGCCTAAATGAGAGAGCAACAAACAACACAAATCGTCGATAAAATTGGCAGCGACAAACAACAATTTGGATAATACAAAGCTGCCTAAATTATCTAGATTAAGGTTCATGATTTGGTTCTCTCCCAAAATTGCTTTTCGGTGTTTTTACTGACCTACTTACAGCATAGAGGGAATAACAATCTGCCTCAATTACTGTTTGGGCAACAAGTTGAGCTGTTATTAGCAAAAGCAGTAACAGTTACCAGCAATTGACATGGCATAAAAGTGAACTTGCAAAAATATACAAAAAAATGATGCTAATTTTTGAGTTTTAGCATCATCAACCAGATTAGACCCTATGCGCACGAATCGCACATTGATTACTTTAGAAGAAGGTTACAGGGGAAAGGGAAACGGGAAAAGGTTGTTTTGCTATTCCCTTAACCAATGCCCATTACCCATGACTAAAGCGAGGTTAATAATATTTATGCAAGAAGTCTGTTGTATTGTTTTTAAACCAAAATATCGTAAATTTGCACTGAGAAAATATCGAGCTGTGTTGTCTGTCCTACAATGTTTGCTTGAAATTCCGTTTGAGAAAAAGAACCACTTATTTGAGTACCCTCAATCATAGTTTCAGGAAAGGGAATACTGCCAATTCCAGGAGCCATACTTTGCGGAATGTCTATTATATTTGCTGCTATGGCAGCTTCTCTATAGTCCTCCTGAAGAACTCCTTGAAACTCGACTACTCCGTTTTCTTGGCTGATAATCTCAAGATCCCAGTATTCAGCCAATAAACCATTATCGGCTATGGCATCCGATACAATTGTTACCCCACCTGCTGGAGGCAATTCACCTAGAGCAAAGGAAGTAATTCCTAAACTGAGTGGATTAGGCGCCCCAGTTGAAGGAGTGCCAATCTGAACCTGAACCTCAGTAGTATCATTTTGAAAAACCTGCGGTTGGAAATATTGTCCAGTCAAAGGATCTATCTCGTAAAGTGTAGTTATTGCTGTACCCATGGCTATAATTCATCAAATTTTGTAGTGTTTAACTCAATACATAAAATTATTTTTTTCAAGTAAAAACAACTTCTAATTGAGTGTTGTTTAAATAATATTGGTACTATTCCGATTAAACTTGCAGTTTTCTGCCATAATGCAAGCTCTTTTTTACATTTATTCCATCCCAGATCGGAAGCAAAGCATACATAAACAGGGAATGTAAGCCTAATCTATTAATTTTATTCTGAGTATCGAAGCTTGATTAAACACTTCATACCAGGAGCAAGTTCGATGAATTTATCTCATAGATTGGAAACTACATCTACCGAAAAAGCTTTTGATTTTGATTTTGAGAATGACGATACGTTTATTTCAGATTTCGATTCACCCGTTTTACCAAGTATAGAAACGAACGTTGACAACAGTTTAGGTGGATTATCCAATGAGTTGCTAGTTAACAGCACTTTATTAAACAATAGCTCTAACAGTCTGAGCGAATTATATGACGATCCGATTGAATATGGCGATCCGATTACTGATGCTTACTACTGGCGACAACAAGAGGGTTCTGCATCCTGCGCGGTTGTCGCGCAAATTTCTATCTATGAATCGTTGACAGGGGAACGTATTACCGAAAGCAGTGCGTCTGAGGTTGCTCACCAGCAAGGATGGTTCAATCCTGTTACGGGTACGCCAGAAGAATACGTTGGCTACATTCTGGAAGACCTAGGTATCAATACGTTTCAGATGAATGATGCCACTTTGGAAACATTGCAATATGCTCTTTCAATAGGAGATAAACCCATCGTTGGACTAGATGCTAATGAAATTTGGGATCCTCAATACGACTCATATGGTAATCCCATCGAACAAGAAAATGCAGGTCATGCTGTTTGGGTAACTGGCATTGACTATCAAATTGATGGCTCGGTAGATATCATTCTTAACGATAGCGGGCATCCCAACGGAAGCGCATCGATGGTTGACTACTATGACTTTATGAACGCCTGGCAGGACTACGATTATTTCGCAACTATCGCTGATAATCCTTGTACATAAACCGCATCTACTTTGAAACCTGTAGTTCTTAGGTTATCTGTTCGAGGGAGTAGGGAGTAGGGAGTAGGGAGTAGGGAGTAGGGAGTAGGGATGACATCACAAAGTATAAAACTACGGTTTTCTATGTGGACAGGGTTTAAATGCTAGTCGCGTATTGTTTTTTGGCAAACAACGCTTAGAAAACTTTCTTTACTGCGAACATTCGCGACTCAATACCATCTTGCCATTAGCCAGACGATAAGCACCTTGGGGTTCGATAATCGGATCGCCTGGTTGCCAACTACTAGCATTATCTTCAGACACGCCACGCACTTCACCTGTCGGATACTTAGAAGGTAAATTCCCTCCAGGACGTACTGGTAAACTTTCACCCCCAGTAATAATAAATTTACCCTGGCTTCTATCCCCTACTGGCACGACGCAACTATTAGCCACCAATTCATCGGTATCGAGAGAGTTGTTAGGTAGTTCGGTGAGGCTGTTTTGAATAAAGCTCACATCGGGAATTTCTACTACACCAGATGACACCGCACCTGTAGCGTTAACATCGGCGCGATTATTGAGATCTAAATCTGATTCATCAGGATCGGCAGTTAAAGAATTACGAGTAAAGTTTTCCCCAAAATAAGCAAAAGTATTGAAAGTTATATTTCCTCCTCGTCCCTCTGGTGCAGAAGCAAAAATATCGCTGTCATCAAAAGCAAGAATTGAATCGGCAGTCAGAGTAATATTTCCCCCGCTTCCTATTCCCGAAGAAATATCGGTCGTAATATCGCTGTTGCCTTGAAGCTGAATACCTCCTGCAAAGATAGTTAAATTACCTCCAGAAGATTGAGTTGAACTTGTTGAGATCGAGCTATTTGTTAGTTGTAAGTAATCAGGTACATTTAAAATAATATCTCCTGCACTAAAACTAGATTCACTAATACTAGTGATTGATGAGTCTCGGTCGAGATTGGCAGAATTAGCGTATATTCTAATTTCTCCTGCATTTCCCAGTCCAAAAGTACTAGCAGAAACTCCACCTCCATTAGTCAGGCTTAGATTATTCGTCGAGATAGTCACCCCACCTGCATCTCCTTCGGCATTAGTATCCACTCCACTAATAATACCACTTTCAAAACCGTCTGAATTTTCGCCATCAGCTGTAACCTCACCCGTAGCGGTAATACCTATTGCCCCTGCATTTCCCTGACCCAAAGTAGAGGCATCAACTCTACCCCCATTAGTCAAATTGAGATTATTCGTCGAGATAGTTATCCCACCTGCATCTCCTTCGGCACCTGTTCTTACCTGACTGCTAATGCCACTACCAAAACCGTCTGAATTTTCGCCATCAGCTGTAACCTCACCCGTAGCGGTAATCTTGATTGCCCCTGCATTTCCTAGCCCAAAAGTACTAGCATCAATAAAACCACCATTAGTCAAATTGAGATTATTCGTCGAGATAGTTATTCCTTCGGAATTTCCTTCTGCATCTGGACTAACTAGACTAGTAATGCCACTAAGAACACCGTCTGAATCTTCCCCCGAAGCTAGAATATCACCCGTCGCGGTAATCTTGATTGCTCCTGCATTACCCTGACCGAAGGTACTAGCATTAACGTTCCCACCATTAGTCAGGCTTAGATTATTGGTCGAGATAGTTATTCCTTCTGAATCTCCCACTCCATTTAGCTTAACTATACTAGTAATGCCACTAGCCAAACCGTCTGAATCTTCGCCATCGGCTGTAATCTCACCCTTAGCGG
Organism: Pleurocapsales cyanobacterium LEGE 10410; assembly: GCA_015207195.1. GTDB lineage: Bacteria > Cyanobacteriota > Cyanobacteriia > Cyanobacteriales > Xenococcaceae > Waterburya. The sequence goes on along the minus strand of JADEXJ010000033.1, from coordinate 13,963 downwards.
TAATACCTATTGCTCCTGCATTTCCTAGCCCAAAAGTAGAAGCAGAAACTCCACCTCCATTAGTCAGGCTTAGATTATTCGTCGAGATAGTCACCCCACCTGCATCTCCTTCGGCATCTGAAGCAACCTGACTAATAATGCCACTAGCCAAACCGTCTGAATCTTCGCCATCGGCTGTAATCTTACCCGTAGCGGTAAGATCTATTGCTCCTGCGTTACCTTTACCCGCAGTAGAAGCAGAAACTCCACTTCCATTAGTTAGATTAAGATCGGTAGTAGAGATAGTTATCCCACCTGCATTTCCTTCGGCACTTGAAGCAACTCCACTAATAATGCCACTAGCCAAATCGGCTGTAATGTCCCCCTTAGCGGTAATATCTATCGCTCCTGCATTACCTTTACCCAAGGTAGTGGCATCAACTTCACCCCCATTAGTTAGATTAAGATTGGTAGTAGAGATAGTTACCCTACCTGCATCTCCTTCGGCACCTGAAGCAACCTGACTAATAATGCCACTAGCCAAACCGTCTGAATCTTCCCCATCAGCTAGAATCTCACCCGTAGCGGTAATCTTGATTGCCCCTGCATTTCCTAGCCCAAAAGTAGAAGCAGAAACTCTACCCCCATTAGTCAAATTGAGATTATTGGTCGAGATAGTCACCCCACCTGCATCTCCTTCGGCACCTGGATTAACTAGACTAGTAATGCCACTTTGAGAGCCTTCCGAATCTTCCCCATCAGCTAGAATATCACCCGTAGCGGTAATCTTGATTGCCCCTGCATTTCCTTGACCGAAGGTACTAGCAGAAACTTCACCTCCATTAGTCAAATTGAGATTATTCGTCGAGATAGTCACCCCACCTGCATCTCCTTCGGCATCTGAATCAACTTGACTAATAATGCCACCAACTGAATCTTCCCCATCTATTACAATGTCACCCGTAGCGTTAATTTCGACTACTCCTATATTTCCTTTGCCAGAAAGTACAGTACCAATAACACTACCATCAATTATTTTTAAAGAACCAGTATTAATAAAAATATCACCAGAATTACCAACTGCCTCGGAAACAATTATTACATTCCCAATACCGCTATTATCAAGAATGATGTTTTCAGCAACATTAATTGTAATATCCCCTGCCTGTGCCTCAGGAGAAATTGAATCAGCAGTTAATCCTGCCTTAATAAAACTAAGGTCTGCCAAACTAAGATTCTGGGCATCAATTGTAATATTTCCTCCAGTTCCACTAACATCTACATTAGCAGCATCAATAAAAACAATATTTGCTTTGGCAATGTTATCAGGAAAACTTAAATTACCATTATCACTAAAATTAACCGTTCCTGCTGCGCCTAAACCACCAAGATAAATATTGCCTCCCCTCGCAGTAGCTTCTCCTGCATCAAAAAGAATATCTCCACCAACTAAAGTTAGATTTTCTCCTGTAGGCACTTGTAAGCCAACATTATCATTAGCATTACCTGGAAACTTAGAAAGATTGATGATACTACCTGGACTCGAACCAAACTGTAGTCCTAACGGAACGCTGATAGTCAACAAAGACTCTCCTGGTTCAACCGCACTAAACAAACCACCTTCACTAAACTCAATCCCTTCTGCGGTAGTAGCCGTAAACGAACCCTGCACGTCTAAAGCAGCATTCTCGCCAAAGACAATCCCATTGGGATTAATCAAATATAAATTAGCAGCACCGCCTACTCCTAATCTGCCTAAAATATTAGATGGATTGCTACCCGTAACGCGAGAGAAAATGTTGTCAATAGCATTAGGATTGGCAAAAATCGCTCCCCTTCCTTCACTAACGTTAAATTCTTGAAAAGAGTGAAACAGGTTTTGTTCGCGCTGTGCGCCACCTGTAATTACTTCAGTCGGTAGTCCATTGACATTTTGATTTTCAATTACCTGAGAACTTTCTTCTCCCAAAGTGTTGTCAGGGACTATATTACTGGCTTGGGATAAAGCAGGGTTAGCTTTGCTAAATAGAGTAGCAGCCAGGATTAAAGGAGAGAGTTGTAAAGTACACGCAAGATAGAGGAGTTTCATTGAGAGGCAACCAGAAATTTACTCTTTAGATTACCTGACAACTTCTCTTATACTCTTTTTATTAAGCATTTTGTTAATAAATATATGTCTTGTTTTGAGATATCGCTTTTGCGGATGAGCGATCGCTTGTCGGTACTGAATTTTAGAAAATTTAATTATTGTAGCGATTCAAAGTCAATTAAATTTCTACAGTATTATAGAAATTCTCCTCACCCAAATTATTCAACGAGGCAAGATCGGAACTATAATTCAAGCCTTCAAGAAAGTCTGGCGATTGGGTAGTTACTTCGCTGTTGGAAGTACCTAGACTAAAGATGGAACTAGTGTTTTCTAACAGTTCCAGAGAAACACGGTCTAAAGCTTGGGGCGTTAGCAGCATTGAATCTTCTGCAAAAGCTACCTGACTGTGGCGATCGCTTCCTGTTAAGAAATCATGGTCTGCTTCATTAAAATTAGCAGCACTATCTAATGCCGACAGATCGTTGCTATTAGTATGAGATAAAGCGATCGCCCGTCGCACTGCTGCATCGGCATTTACTAAGCCGTGACCGTATTCTAAATCATAGCCTTGATTTCCGAGGTCGAAGGCAGTTTCTGAGAGAATATATCTGACACCAGCAGCAGATAGATTGGGGTTAGCACTCCAAACCAAAGAGGCAACTCCCGCTACGTTGGGTGTAGCTGCCGAAGTACCGTTAAAAAGATTATCGTCGTAGTGTGCGTGATAGCCAAATCTTTGGTCGGGAAAAGCACCTGTACTCGGAACGTCAGTAGGACCCACTAACGTTATTCCTTGACCGTAGTTGGAATAGGGTGCGCGAGAACCATCAGCTTCAATTGCACCTACAGCAATAACATTATCGTAAATATCAGCAAAGGAAGAAAGATCGGAAATAGAACTGTTGCTTTGATTACCAGTAGCAATCACAAATAGAGCATTATCTTGGTTGTTGGCTACTAACTCTTCAAAAGCAGGATCTATCCTTCCACCACCAAAGCTCATGTTAATAACGAGACGTTGACCTTGGCTGTTGGCATGGTTAATCATCGCTTGTGTTGCTTCTGCTGGCGAAAAATCACCATTATTAGCATCTAAAACATCAATATTAAATACATCACAATTCCAATTAATTCCAGCAATGCCCGTACCGTTATCCGTAGCAGCAGCGATAATTCCCTGAACTGCCGTACCATGGGAACTATTTTGTTGATGTGAATCACCTGAAACTTCGCGAAAAAATTCGTCGGCTACGTTGTCAGGATAATAGATAGTATTTACTAGATCGGGATGAAAATCTCCCTCAAACATACCCAATCCAGAATCTTGAACGCCGACGAGAACCCGATCCGAACCCGTAGTAAAACGCCAAGCATTCTGCACTCCCATCAGATGTAAGTTCCACTGATCTTCAAAACCTGGATCGTTAGGGTCTACAGCTAGATCGTATTCATAATCGGAGAACAAAATTCGATCAATTCCTTCAAAAAGAATTGTGTCTCCATTGTCCAAAGTCAAAAAATCAAAAACGCGATCGCCTTGTCCTGAATCAAAAATCGTACCGCCACCATCAATCTGAGCGAAACTAAGCTCGTTGACTCGATCTATTGAAATTTCCGAAAGGTCTAGCAAATCGCGCTCGCCGTCGCTATACTCAATGTTGCCATTTCCAGAAATTACGTTAAGGCTGTAACGAGGATCGATAGTAAAGGTATCTGCTTCTAAAGTACCATGAGAATAATTTATATGGGCGGAGTTAGTAGCTTGTGCCGTTGCTAAACTGGCATCATCAATAATAAAGTTAAAATCGTCATTGTTGAAAAAACTAGTGTTTGTATTGCTGCTATCGATACTTTCAACAGAACTGCGTTCGGTATTAGAAAAATTATTGTTTGCTGTTGAGGTGTTTTCTACAAAACCAACTTCTTCAGATAGCTCTAATAGTTCGTTTGTCGAGTCAATTTCAGAAATGATAATATCTGTTGTGTTGGCAACAAACGGTTTAAAATCTAATAAATCATTATTTAATTCTCGAAATAATAAATTGCTATCGAGTATTTCTGAAGTTATGAGATTGTTCTGGTTATCTCCTGCGAGCCGATCGTTTTCAAATGAAAATCTATGTTTTTTTGATGCTTGAAACATGATTTATTCCTCGTTTGTAAGCTGGCTTACTTTGAAGAATAAAATTTTTAGTTATGAATTACATTCACCCTTTATGTCTATAGAACTTCTTGTTTGGGCGCGAATTATTACTAATTTACGCTCGCTCTATTGCATAAAACTGCCATGGTGTTTAATAGCAAGAGTAGCCAAAGCGATCGCTACTAATTATTAAAAGGGTTGATACCTAAAAGAAACATGGAAGCCGTTTTCTTGTAAAGAATCCCCCTCATCATCCACATCGAGTAAGGGAATACCGTAATCGACATTCAACACAAATCCCGCACCAACGTTCCAGTTCACTCCCAAACCGACGCTGGCGATAGTAGCATCATCGGGATCTGGTTCTTCATTATTCCACCCCGTCCCAAATTCGATAAAGGGATTTAGCTGCAAGGTGGTAGGATTTTCCGTCACGGGAATACTCAATTCCAAAGTACCCAACACGCCACTATCGGTCACTAACTGATTCTCTTGATAACCCCGAACGGTATTGACTCCCCCCAGGCTAAACCTTTCTAAAGAAAGTAACGAATCGTCCGTAAATTGACCGCCAACTCTAGTAATAAGTAGCACTCTGGGAGATAATTGCTCGACCCACTGAAACTGTCCCTGCCAAGCAAAAAACTTACCGTCAGTTCCCGTATCGTTAATCGTGGCATCAAAAGCATCGATCCCAAAATTTAACTGCGATCGCGCTGCTAAAACAGTACTAACATCTCGCTTGACCCAATCCTGAGAAAACTTGAGTACGGTAGTTTTAGACTGACCGTTTTCAGGTCCTACCGAAAAGGAAAATGGCTCATCCCCCAAAGATGTGTTTCGGCGACGCAGATCCAAACCCAAACCAAGGGTAAATTCCTGGTTGGGATTTCTCGTCAGGGGTTGTCGCAGGTTAAATGAATAAGTCTCTGTTTCGCTGTCGATGTCTAAATCGCGAAATTCTTCTTCAATAATCCCGCTATCGCTGTTGTCATAACCAAAGCCAATCGTGCCATCATAAGCATTCCAGGGAATCGTATAGCTAGTATTGTAAATATCCAATCCTTCAGTAAAACCGTACTGAGCGTACAGGCGATCGCCAAACCCTAAAAGATTGCCATGTCCCAAACTAACGCTACCTTGAAATTCTCCGATACTGGGTGCGCGATAGTTATCTACGCCAATACTGGCGGTAAAACTATTGGCTTGCTCGACATCTAATAGTAGAACATTGCTGCCAGCTTTTTGTCCTGCGGTTAATTCGGCATCGACGGTTTCAAATAGAGGATTGAGAACTAAAAGCTGTAATTCCGTTTCTAAATCGTCTTTGTTTAAGGGTTTTTGTGCAGCTAGTTTAAGACGACTGCGGAGATAGCTTTCAGACAGGCGATCCAACCCAGCGATCGCGATTTCTTCTAATTCTCCCTCCACTACCTGTATGGTCACGATACCATCGTCAAGGTTTTGATTATTGACCAAAAATGCACCAGAGGTTACGTATCCCTCATCAATATATAGCTGGGTAATTCGAGAACGCAGACAAACCAAGTCTTCAAAGGTAGCGGTGCGATATTTTAGCTGTGAATCTTTGATTATGCTGTCTATCTCTGACTGAAGTACGGTGTTACCGACTACTTTAATCTCTCTAATAAAGAAGCGATCTTTATAGTTGAGTCTGGGTTCGCTAACCGACAATTCGCATCGATGGGGATTCACCCCACCAGGTACGGAAATTTCTGGTTTTTCCTCATCAAGGGGATTGGTTTCGGGAACGGGTTGTGTATTTCGAGGAATAGTTTGCTGGAGCGTTTCTCGTGGCGGAAGCTCTTCGGGTGCTGGCTGTGCGTTCGCAGAAAGAGGAAATTCGGCTAGATAAACTAAACCAAAAATAGATGCTGTCAAGCCAGACGGTAAATAGACTTTCTCCATTTAGGTATCTCTTTTGCTCGATGTAACTATAAACCAATCTATGGTTGCAGTAAATCTACAAAATACTTCAACCGAAAAACATTATTTGCTAAAATGCGATCGAAAAGCAAGAAAAACAATATAGATTTTTTCTTTAATGCACATTAAGAGCTTTAATTGAGAGGAATGCGCTCGATGAACTAAAGATCCATCAGTAATCCTGCCTTTCTTTGAAGAAATTATAGGGCAATCTACATTGTCGGCAAGTAATACAAATATTATTCTAATTACCGCGCTCGACTCGATCAAACTCTAATATTATCTCTATTCCAGGATAGGAACAGGCAAATTCATATTTGGAATACATACCTCCCACTGGACTGAATCTATCTTGACAATCAGCGAAATAGTCTTCGCCTAGTCGGTCATCATTCGAGATTGTTTCCGACCCCACACTGCCTGAATTGTTTAAATCTTTGCCGAAATCAAATGCATTTGGCTCTGCTCTTATATTGTTTCCGAGACTATCGGCAGAGATAGATTGTGCTTTTGCTGCCAAAGGAAGCAAGCAGCTAGCTAAGACTGTTAAAGTTGAAATTTTGACCAGAAAATGCGATCTCATTTTTGCTCCGATTGAGTTCTTACTTTGCCTTGATGTTTAAAGTAAAAACTTTATTAGTAGCGATCGCATTCCCTTTTTGTGTATGGTTTGGTACTCGATCGCGCTCGGACAGCAACACTTTTCTGCAAGCCTTTTGACGGAAAACTGTATCTGTCTTTTCCCGATTAAGAACCTGAGAATACAGAAAAACCAAATGAAGTTAGCAACTACAAATTTTATTCTGATCTTAAAACCTATCAGATTAGGCTAAAAGATAAAATGCGAACAATTACCAAACTATTTACTACTTCGTTAATTTCTGCCAGCTTTTCTTTACCTATTTTTGGTATTCAAAATAAAGCTACGGCAAACTATTGTGAACCCGTACCCCACGCAGCAGAGGATTTACAGGCTCTGAATAATTTTTGGGGAACTCAAATTTCTCTCTGTCGTTTACCCGCAGGTACAAATAACGCTTATGCAGATCGTCAAAATAACACTGTTTTTGCAGACCAAGACTGGCTAGATTTGATGGCTTTTAATCATGGTAACTGGGCTGCGACAGGAATCTTGGCTCATGAATGGGGACACATGGTTCAAGGCAATGTTAGTGGCACTGCTGCTGAGTTGCAGTCAGACTGTTTGGCTGGTGTGTTCCTCAAGGGAATGGGTTTACCTTGGGGAACTGTCGAACAATTTGCCTCTGCTAATTTTGGTAGTGGTGACGCTTATTGGACTCTACACGGACACGGCACGGGAATTCAACGAGTTAATGCTGCTCGTAGAGGTTACTATGGATACTCTGGGCAAACGGGTATCTATCTAACGCAGCTATGTCCCTTAAGTGCTTTTTAAACAAAGATTTTTTTTGCGTTCGTGATTTAGCTTTAGCGATCGCCGTGTTCGTATTGTGGGTAATAGGCGATCGCAATGTACTTTTGAGGTCGCTTTATCGCTATTGAGAACATTCCCTACTTAACACCATCTTGCCATTAGCCAGACGATAAGCATCTTGAGGTTCGATAATCGGATCTCCTGGTTGCCAACTATTAGTATTATCTTTAGATGCACCTCGTATTTCTCCAGTCGGATACTTAGAAGGCAAATTATCCCCAGGACGCACTGGCAAACTTTCACCACCTGTAATGATAAACTTACCCTGGCTTCTATCTCCTGCTGGCACGACACAGCTATTAGCTACTAATTCATCGGTATTCAGAGAGTTATCGGGTAGTTCGGTAAGGCTGTTTTGAATAAAGCTAACATCAGGAATTTCGACTGCTCCCGATGATACCGCACCTGTAGCGTTGAGATCGGAGCGATTATTATCTTCTAAATCTTCAGGATCGTCAGTCAAAGAATTAAGGGTAAAATTTTCGGCAAAAAATGCAGAAGTATCGAGAGTTATATCCCCTCCTTGTCCCTCTGGTGCAGAAGCAAAAATATCACTATCATCAAAAGCAACAATCGAATCAGCTTTGATGAATATGAGCATTTTATTTTTAGTGTTGTTTGTACAAAAGCAAAATCAAACCTCGAATTATATTTCAAGGTTTGATGAGTTTTCTTACAAAAGTATGAGCAGCGTTTTTATTGACTACAATCCTCCTGCATAATCAGGGCAATCGGTTATCAACTTATCTCTCAAACTATTAATGTCACTTTCGATGTGTTGCCGAGAATTTCCTATATCAATCAAGTCTGTTCGACTGAAAAGAGGATCGTTACCTATGTGAGTAGTCTCCATCAAACCGTCATACAATTGGTTCATTAGCACTGTATCGTCGTATTGCCGACTCAATTCTACGCATTCTCGATCGCTATAAGTATCGTTTAAGGAAGTATTTGCCATTGCCGACGTTGCGGTAAAACCACAAATAACAAAAGACAGTGCAGAAATTGAAACCTTGCTTATCTTGTAGAAAGAAACTGTTCGAGCGTTTTTGTTGCCTAATACGTTTATGAATTTACTCCTATTTTTTTTTTGTTTGATTGTTTGCAATTAGTAATTTGAAGCTTGAAGATATTTCAATCAACTACCGTCAAGCTTTTTTTGCATATACAGTTCGCGTTCAAAAGAAAGAACTTATTCGTAATAATCTAAATCGATATCATCATTTTCTAGCTCATCCTCATGGCTATCTCCTGTAATAATTTCTTTGGCTGCATGGATGGTTAAGCCCATTGCTCCTCTACCTAGATTTTTGACACCTTGCTCTGTTAGTTCGTCGTTTTCGCTTACGATACCTATTACTGTTTGCCCGCTTCCATACAATAAGCGTCCTGAATTTTTAATAACTCCAAATCCTACGTTTCCTAGTACTTCAATGCCAGATTGTAAAATATTCATAATTCTATCTTTCCAAATTTAGCTAACAATTAATCAACAAGTATTTAATGCGTCACCGAACAAGTTCTCAAATTTATTCGTATTATTAGAAAGCAATTAACTTTGTGCTTATATTTAATAGATTAGAGTAAACAAATTTATTTGTAATACATAAAAATGACTATCGTTAATCCTATGTAAGAAAGCTCGTTTGCTGAAAAGTGCCATTCGTTTGGGCTTTTGGTCGTAACTGGTTACTCCACCAAAGCATTTAGTGTCTCCTGCATCGGTAATGCTTTTACCAACTATGACTTCAAACCATTTTTTGGTCTTGTTTTCTGGAGAACATGAATGGATATAGCCCCCATCAATAATTTCTGACTGTAATGGCACAAAACTGCAAAGAATAAATTTTTTCTCTAACGCACACAAAGAACGTAGAATAGATGAAAGATAACTAATCTTATCTTTCATCATGAAGGGAAATGGGCATATAATAAGGCATACAACGATTTATTCGAGTTCGGATAGTGTTCCCGAACTTACCCCAGAGATGGAGTTAAAACTGATTCAGATGTGGCTACATGGCAAGTCAGTCGCGAGTCGCAGGGCTTATTTAACTGACGTGCATCACTTTCTCGATTTTAGTCAAAAGCGATTGGATAACATCGATCTGGCTGACATTCAGAATTGGGATACTTTCCTGGCAACCAAGTACGCCCCTAGTAGTCGTAAGCGTAAGTTAGCTGCCGTTAAGTCCCTCTTTAGCTTTGCCCATCAAAATAAGATTCTGGCGGATAATCCTGGTATTTCTCTCGCTACTCCTAAAACCAAAGATGCGATCGCCGAAAAGATTCTGACGGAAGATGAATGGTTGAGGCTGCTCAATGCCGAACCCAATCGCCAACACCAGTTAATGCTCCAGCTTCTCTACGAATCCCGTGCTAGGGTGTCGGAGTTTTGTAGTCTTAAATGGAAAGATCTGCGGGAGAAAGCCGACGGTTCGGCTTTAGTGACCCTATTTGGCAAGGGCAGTAAAACCCGTAAGGTAACGATTACGCCCCATCTCTGGCAAGCTTTGAAAGCTACGAAAACCGAAGAGACTAAAGGCAACGATCCGCTCTTTTTTAACCTCAGACATCAAGCCTATTCCACCGTTCAGGTCTGGCGCATAGTAAAAAAAGCAGGGGAGAGGGTAGGTATATATGGTGTCAGCCCCCATTGGATTCGCCATACAGGAGCAACTCATCAGTTACTTAACGGCAGTCCCATTCATCTCCAACAGCAAGAATTAGGTCACGCTGGGTTAGATATTACCAGTCGCTATCTCCACATTCTGCCAGGAGAATATGGCGCGAAGTATTCTAAAATAAAGCTCCCTAATCACTAAACCAAACAATATCTCTATGGAAATTTCAAGGCTAACTTTCACTTGTTCACTTGAATCAGTATTTATGTGATTACTTATATACGTAATCACTTGCTCACTTACACTTATCAACTATTTGTCCGAATATTAGATCTCATAACAGTACTGTTTCAGTAGAGAAGTTGTAACCGTAAGCCCTTGTTTTAATAGTATTTCCAAATATTCATCAATAGACTTTGGCGGATTCTTTAACCGTTTACGACAAGCTTCTGCCGCCGTGGCAACTCTCATCGGATAAATGTCTATCAGATCGGCAATAAAAATATCGGGGTGTTGTGCCTCAATTTCATATTCACTCAAAATAGAATTAGGAAAATCTTTCAGATTCATCGTCACGATAATGTCTGCTTGTCCCTTAATCGCTGCTGCTAAAATATGCCTGTCATCTGGATCTGGTAACTCAAGAGATGGAATGATGTATTCATAACCTTCAATCAGACAATCTCGAACGCTTCTATCCATTAGATTTTTAGTGCGCGTAAGCTGTTTTTTGCTCAAATCTGGACGATTTTTGAGAACATTACGCATCCATTCGGAGTGGATTTTTTCCGTCCAACGCGCTCGATACAAATCGCTCAAAGCCAACTGCATTAACAGATCTCTCAGAGGTGCGGGATACAAGACACAGGCATCATAAATTGCCGTAAAGTTTGAACCCATCGATCGTTAATAACCCATCTCTAATTCTTGTGCCTGTGCTGCAAGTTCATCTAATGCTTGTATCCTGTCACTATCGATTTGGTTTTTATAATTCATTAAATCTTCAAAGCGAATGCGTCGATGACGACCTACTTTATGAAAAGGTATTTGTTTTGATTCGAGTAATTTGACTAGATATGGACGGGACACATTAAGTAGATCTGCTGCTTCTTGGGTTGTCAATTCAGCATGAACGGGAATCAGCGTAACAGCATTACCTTGCGCCATCTGAGAGAGAATATCGATTAAAAGCTGATAAGCACTCTTAGGAATCTCTAGTATTTGCTCGTTACCATTCTCTTCTAAAATTCTGAGTTTTTGAGTTGGGCTACTATGCTGTAAATAAGAAGCTAGAATGCGACTACTTTCCTGAGATAAAGTTGCTTCGGCTTCAGAAGGAATATGAGGTTTATTTAACTGAGTAGTTGCCATAAATCTTGACCCATCTCTATTTGAGAAATTGATGATTAGCTAGAAACGATTATTTTTGATTGCTTCTGTATGCCCATGATAAAATATAAACAAAATAAACGCAATATTCAAAATAAACGAAAAAAGATAGGCGAGCTTGATTGCCACCTCGACAATAACCTCAACGGGGGTTCCCCCCGCAACGGTTTTGTCTTGCAAGAAGGAACATGGACGCTAGTTAATATAGAAATCTCGAAAATAAATTGAAGTTTAAAAATAAAGGAGGTAAATATGAATAAAACTATCGAATTATCCACTGGTAAAATTGTAGACTTATCTCGTTTTGTGGCATTGATCCCCAATGATGATACGACAGAAAATACTCAATATTCGTTGATCCTTGAAGGATATCCTCAATCTATTAATCTAAATTATGAAGAGGCAAATTCAATTAAAAAACACCTTAAGCTAGGCACTGAAAAGAAACACGATGGTACTTGGGATAGAGAAGAACAATTACGTCTCAACCAACCGAAAATGAAGAAACTTAAAGAAAAAATCGAGAGGATGAAGCAAGAGCAGCCATCAGCCGAAAAAGCTGAGTTTTTTGAGAGTTTTAAACGAACTATGGATGCCCACAGACCAGAAGGGAGAAAGCTCTACGAACATTAAATGATAGTCCTAAAGGATACCCCCATTCGAGGGCAAGCCGCTAGGCATATATTTATTGACTCTCAGTCGCTTTGCTGAAGCCAAGGAGCGGAACGATATAAGTTTTTAATAGAAGGAGATATTTAACTTATAATACTAGGATTAAGCTTATCCGATAAAACCGATAGTATCCGATATGAGTAGCCGACAAACCGATACAGTAACCAGAGTCGATATTCGCATTCCCAACCATCTCTACAGTCAAATTCAATCAATAGCGATCGCTCATTTCAATGCCAAAATTCACCATCGCAGTAACAAGCCCGAACTTACTCCCACTATTCTCGAATTAATTCAGATTGGCATTGCACATATAGAATCTAATTTGCCTGTAGCAGATGAATCGGTAACAGATGAATTGAAGAAGCAGATTAGCAATCTAGATACGCGGTTATCTGAAGTAGAAAGATCGCTATCTAATAGTGAAGAGCAGAGAAATAAGAAGTAGAAAGAGATACTCACAGTTAATTAGGTCAGGGCATTACGCCAATTTCAATAGTTATATCTGAGCAAGTAAGTACTTGTTCACGTATTCACTTGAGTACTTGAATCAGTGTTAACTTGTCTACGTAACCAAGTGAACACTCGTCAGATATTTGTCCTCTCTCAATTGACACTTTCAATCCCCGCTTCTTGCCAGATCCACAAGCAAATTTAGATGTGTTTAATTTAAGAATCTCCAAAATCTTGTTTTAGTTTATCCAAAATAAGGAGTGCTTTTTCTGTCGAGCCTCTGCTAGCTCTAAGTTTAAATCTTGTTTCAATATCGTATTCAGTTAAAGCCATCGTAGTTAATTCTTCCAATAACTTATTAACACTAATATTTCGGGATTTAGCTAACTCTCTAAGTCTTTGATGCTTCTCATCTGGAATCCTTAAATGTAATGAACCCATCTTAAATAATCTCCTTTGGTTGTTTAATCTGTAATTGAGGAAATTTTAACTGCGATTGCTGAAAATCTTTAATATTATGTGTGACTAGTATTCGTGCATTACCTGCAATAGCCAGTTCTACCAGATAGTTATCACCTTCATCTATTAAATTAGGCCTCCATAAATAATAAATTTTGACCAATTCACAAACGCTTAATAGCCCATCAAATAAAATATCTATTTCTTCTGGAGAACGTTTACACAATTTAAGTATGGATGGTCTATTGATAAGATCTTCATACTCAGAAAACAGAGTGTAGCTAATTAAAGGCTGATATTCTCTTTTCAAACATAATTCTAGCAACTTTCTATTCGCGCTCCTCTCTTGACCTATTAATGCACCTACCAAAACATTGGTATCAATAACTATTCTGATACTCACTTCTAGATTCAAACCCAACCATTATGGCACTATATATAATACCATAGCTGGCTAAAATAGTTCTTTCCTCGAATCAGTGTTTACGTAAAAATAATTGTCTAAAGAAAAAATTTGCCAGATCTATTTTTTAAGGCTAGTATTCACTTGAACAAGTAAGTACTTAGTTAAGTGAATACTTGTTCACTTACTCACTTAATTAAGTAATCACTTGTCAGATGATTATTTGTCTTTCATCCCTTAAAGGTGGCAGTGGCAAAACGACTTTAGCAGTTCATTTAGCCCATGCGATCGCTTTATCTAAGAAAAAAGTCATTTTAATCGATGCCGATCCACAGGGAAGTTCTCAAGG
>JADEXJ010000246.1 GCA_015207195.1 Pleurocapsales cyanobacterium LEGE 10410 | reverse complement strand
ACTTACTAAACAAGAGATGAAAGAAATTGAATCTCAGATTCAACGTTTACCGCATCTTCCTCATTGGTTTGTTGATATCTTTCCGAATTCTGAATAAGTTTGGATATTTTATTTTCTGTAGTTCCCTTAGGAGAATTGCTTACTGCTCCAGTTCGCAGCCAAGCTAAAGGGGTACGCTGCTTATCTACTTCTACCTCCAATAAGCTATCTAAGAATTTTTCTCGTTCTTCCGTCAAAATCGGTTGTAAACGAAGAGCTGTTTCTGTCCAAGCCTCATTACGGGCTTTGACTACCATTCTCTCTAGAATAGTTAGCCCTGGACGAATAATTTTTGCTATTTCTAGTTTCTTAATCAGCAGTTGAAATAAGAGTAAAGGACGGTCGTGTTCCATTGCCCGTTCTAATAACCATGTTTCTAACTGTTGATAGTCCGCTTTGTTAGATTTGCGAAATCCTAGATAATCCTGAATTTCTCGTAGTTGGCTGGTTTTAGTTTGGTCACGTTCCCCATAGTCCTTGAGAACTGTGGGTGAAACCTCTAACTGTTGGGCGACATATTCGATTACAACTGATGGTGGTTGAAGAAAGTTATCGGGTATAAAACTGAGGTATCTCAGCGTTCCCAGTTGCAGGGCGAATCCCAAGAGATTGTGGTCACCACTACGTTTTTTGACCAGAGTTAAATCTTTATCTGAGAGGGTAAAAAAGGTAATGACTTCATTGATAGTGATTTCATCTGGGAAGGATTGAAGGCGTTCTCGTTCTACTTGAGAAAGAAATTGTCCTGGCATTGGTTACAGTCTTAATCCTCCTCCCCAATTAGTTCTACGGCTGCTGCTAAATCTTGCTCGCTAGGAGTGCAGTAACGGCGAGTGGTTTCTAGATTGTCATGTCCTGCTAGAGTCGCGACTTTTTCTAAACTTACTCCTGCATCGATGAGATTTTTACAGAATGTGTGTCGGAGTTGATGGGGCGAAATTCCTTCTAAATCGGTTTGTTTAACGTATTTTTTGAGAGTGCTTTCAATACCTCTAGGAGTCATTGCCCCTCTTTGACCGATAAACACTCGTCGGTCAGAATCTTTATTCAGGGGAACGATTCTCCTTTTTGCACCTTTGCCATGATTGACGCTCAAGCATCCTTTTTTGGTAGTAATTCTGATATCTTTCCAGGTTAAGGTGCAAAGTTCGGAAACTCTCAATCCCGTATTGAGTAGTAATATAACGATCGCAATGTCTCTAGTTTTTCTACCTTTTTCTACAATTCGACATAGAGCGTGTTGATCTAGTCTATCTAACCATTTGGGGGCATTTGCTTGTTCCTTTATCGGTAGAGGAATGTGGGGTAAACGATTATCTGAAAAGTAGCCTTCAATTCCCGCCCAATTTAAGAAGCTGCGGAGGCTGGAGAGCTTACGATTAATGGTTTTAGGCTTTAATTGTAATGTCTCATCTAAATGGTGTTTATATTCCCGTAAGTCAGTAGGGGTAATCAATTCGGGAGTAAATTCTCTGTTGCCCTTTGATTTTAACCAAGCAGCAAAACCATCTAAATCGCAGAGATAATTTTTGATCGTGTAAGTACTTCGTTCTGATTCGGTTAAAAACTGCGCGAAATTGTCTCGATAATTAATCGAGTTTTTTGTACTAACCAAAATTTCAGATGTAGATTTCATGCGATGCCTAATTATACGCTGAGTTTTTTGGTCGATAATCGCGCTGATTCTCTTAAATTATACGCTCAGTCAGGCAAAACTCGACGTACAAGTCTACTTATATACACAGTTGAATCTGAGATAGTTTAAATTATTCATTTGTAAGTTTGTCAAACTTATAACTATTTTCCCAAAGTGTCAGATGTTCGATCTTCCTCTAAATCAAAGGCATATTGAAACACGATGGGGTCGTAATATTCACGAAACAGTTCGATTTTGCCATCAACAACGTAAAATAATCCGCCATATCGCTGTTTGTATTGTCGTCCCGTGGGAATTATCTCTACATCACCACGCCATTCAGCAAAAACCATTGTTGAATCCTGCATGGGGTAAAAGACTAAATTATCGGTAAAATTAGCTTGACCGCTAATTTCTGGCCAGGCAGCATAGTGCTGAATTAAGTTAGCTTTTCCTTCTACACGCTTGGGAAAGCCTTCAGGAGAAAACGGCATATCCTGTACTGCATCTTCTGACCAAACTGAGGCTAATTTATCCATGTCTTTATCTTCTAAAGATTTCAAAAAATCGATAACCGCTTGTTTTGTTTGTTGGCTTTGTAGATAAGTCGAAGGGTTAACTTTGGCTTGTTCTACAGCATTATTAATGACATCGCGACTGCCAGTTTCGGATTCGGCAGTAAAGGTCATTTTATCTATTACCCACTGCCCGTCTTCTTTAACCAAACCATATTCATAGCTTCCTGCGATTTGCCAAAAATCGTCGTTGAGATAATGATTGGCAGTAACATCTGCTGTAGCCGTTGCTTTATCTCCCTTTACCTTTGTTTCAATATTAGATATTTGATGGCGAGTGCGATCGAATCCTGGTAAAGTACTCGCCCATTGAGTCATTAATGCTTGGGGACTTTTGAGTTCGACTTCTCCACCAAATGCCGAAGTGTAATCTACTTCGACTTCTTCTGCATAAAGCTTTTCCAGACTTTCAAAATTACCTCGATCCGCTAAGTTGGCAACACTTTCAACAATAGTATGAATAGCTGCCTCATCTGGTGCTGTGACGTTAAAGGAATTGGAAGGATTAACTGCAAGTGTCATAATCAATGCTCCTGTAATAGCTCCTGTCATGTATTTCATGGATATTTTGGTAAAGAGTGAATGAATATTTTGGTTAGATTTAGCGGACATTTATAAAGTTAAGTAACTAACCTTGTACGGCAAATTCCTCTAACCCCATCCACCTCCATCCACAGAGACGATTGCTCCTGTCATGTAAGATGCCTCTGGACTGCACATAAACATGACAACGCGAACCTGCTCCTCTGGGGTAGAAATCCGATTGATGGGATAACCAGAGGCTAACTCCTCACGGGTAACGTTCCAGTCACGAATTTGTCGCTCTGTCATAGGTGTCTCGACTAAACCAGGAGCGATCGCATTGACTCGAATATTTTGTTCAGCATATTCTTTTGCAGCCCCTTTGGTAATCGCTTCTACAGCATACTTGCTGGCATGATACGGACTAATACCAGGAAACACCCGATGTCCACCAAGGCTAGACATATTGACAATTATTCCACCCTGCTGTTTAAGCATTTGCGGGATTTCATACTTCATGGCTAAAAAGATACCCCGCGCATTGGTGTTGATGATGTCATCCCATACTTCAGTAGTGGTATCTGCTAAAGGAGCAGGAGGACGATCTATACCTGCGTTATTAAACGCAATATCTACCCGACCATACCGCTCTAAGCAACCATTTACAAAAGCTTTGACTTCTTGTTCGACTCGCACATCAGCCTTCTGATAGGTTGCTTTACCACCAGATGCTGTAATGCTTTGAGCAACTTGATTTCCTAAATTTTCTCGCCGACCACAAAAATGAACAATTGCTCCTTCATGAGCAAAAGCACGAGCAGCAGCTTCTCCAATGCCTGATGTTGCTCCTGTAATTAAAACCACTTTTTCGGAAAACTGCCCTTCTGGATTTGCTTGCCCAGTTGCAGAAGCAATAGGCTGTTGAGTATTGGATTGAGCAGTAGATGCTACAAACGCAGTTGCTAGACCAGCAGCACTCGCAGCAGTACCTAAACTTAGAGCTTTACGTCGTGAAAAATTTGACATGATTATGATTACCTCAAAACTTACAATAATTAAAATTGATTCAACTTATTAAAATCTGCTTACTCTAAAAGTTGTGGCTTGTAGTTAATCTGAATTACAATGTTTCTGCAAAATATTCTGCAACAGCATCGCTAGCAGTAGCTACAGCTTCAGGATTATCGTAAAAATTAAACTGAGTAGTATCGGCTAACCAAAGTTCGTCTTTTTCTCCCGACAGACGGCTGTAAAATTCTTTTGCCCCTTGAGGAATCGCAGCTTCTTCTGAATGAATTATTTTTACTGGTTTATCCAATTCATCAGCAGTAGCGATCGCATCGTAAGTCAGCCAACCTTCCCAGGAAGCCAGATTGAATTCATTAATATATTCAGGAATCATTCCTCGATCTGTTTCAGTATAATAAGGTGCTTGATACATTACGGCATTTTCATCTGTCATACTGGCAGCAGGAATTAAAGACAATTCTCCTGTTGTTTGATATTTAGTTTCTGCTTTGCGACTAATATTAATTAAACTTTGTACAGACTCTTCACCACCGTACACTTCGTTAACAATTTCCTGGTTATGTAACCAAGGTGCAACTAAAGCGATTGCACCAATATCGTTACTTTGTACTGCTGCATCTGCCATATATCCCGCACTGGCACAAATTCCTAAGCCAGCAATTTTCTTAGAGTCTATTTCAGGGCGAGTAGTTAAATAATCGGCAGCAGCAATAATATCCTGAGTTTTATTGGTGGGATTTTCTAACTGACGCTGTTCTCCGTCCGATTCTCCCCAATTACGAAAGTCAAAAGCCAAAACCGCATAACCGCGATCTGCCATTTCCTCAGCGTAAGTAGCGGGCATTTGTTCTTTTACTGTCGTCCAAGCACCAGTGACCACTACTGCTGGTAGTTTATCCCCCTCTTGATAATCATCGGGAAGATAGAGATTTCCCACTAAGTTTTGATTATTACTGTCAAAATTTACTTCTTTTACTTGTGCTGCCTCGGCATCATTTGCTAGAGATAATTGGAGTGTGGCAGCAGTTACAGCAGCTAAGAGTAGATTTTTCATGTTGTTTGCTCCTTTGTGTTTAAACCTTATATGTTTAATTTACCGAAGCCTAAAAAATATCTCTTGAAAGCTTTTGCTTAATTTTTTGAAGATTCTTGCTATTTACAAGCCAAATATAATTTATGTGATTACTTTCGCCTATATTTTTTGGGAGTTATCCCTTCGATCTTTTTAAATACGCGAGAAAAATGAGCCTGGTCGGAAAAACCACAATTCATCGCTATATCAATCATCAAAGCATTGGGATTATCCAGCATTTTCTTCGCTTGTTCGATGCGGTAAGACATCAAAAATTGATAGGGACTTTGACCGATAGTTTGTTTGAACAAACGAGAAAAATGGGACGTACTAAGATCGGCTTGGGCTGCCATGTCTTCTAGTAAAATGTTACTGCCATAATTAATCGCAATATAATTCAGAACTTGTTTGTATTGCTCTGCGGTAAAGCTTTTAGAAAAATTGTATTCTTCTGCTTGTAATCCATATTTAAGAATTAGTTTGGTTAAAAATACGCGCGCAAAGGATTCAAACATTACTTGTGAACCCATTTTGCTTTGTAAAGCTTCTAGTAGTTGGATTCCCGACTGGGTAATATCTTCATCGAAAAATTGAGGTAAATCCTTCAATTGCTGAGTGGAAAGTAAAATACCTAACTCAGTTTGAGCAAACCTTTCAAATTTGGCAGGATCGAGAGTGATAATAATACATTTACTTTTTACGTGCCATCTCCAACCACTTTCCACACCAGCAGGAGTGAGGATAATTTCATTTTTGTTATAGATAAAATCTCGATGTTCGCCATCGCGCCAATTTTCTAAACGATGGGGTTCTTCTCTAAGATTGAGAATAATATGATGCTGAGAGTACCTATCTGTAGGCATTGAAGCTGGTTCGGCTTCAAAGTACTCTAAAGTAAGTAAGTCTGCTGCTGTAGGACGCACTAAATCGATGCTTTGAATTAGTGGCTCGGAGGGATATATATCTTGATACTTAGACATTTGAAACGCTACTAGAGCCAAATTATATCTCTTAGTTATTTTTCAATCATACTCATTTTATAACTAATAATTCTAATTATACGTCCAGCGTTGTTTTTTGTCCGTTTGCTGTCGCAACGCCTATAAGTCACTTTTGCATCATACAAAAAGCGGAAAAGCTAAAACTAATGTTCTTAAATTAAGAGAACCAAAAAAATTCCCAGGTTGTCTGACCAAAGACGAAGTAAGAAAGTTAGTTGATGGTTGTAACAACATTAGAGACAAATTTTTACTTTGCTTACTTTATGAAACTGGTATGAGAATAGGAGAAGCACTAGGATTGCGTCACGAAGATATTCACTCAAGAGGAATTAACGAAATTCATGTAGTGAGCAGAGACACTAATACTAATCGAGCTAGAGCAAAATCAGGAGAAAGAATTATTCATGTATCCAAAGAATTGATGCGTTTATATTCATCATATTTGATAGATGATTACCCACAGGTAGATAGCGACTATGTATTTGTTAACTGTTGGAAAGGAGTAATAGGAAAGCCTATCTCGAAGTCTAATGTAGATAATTTATTTGAACGATTAGCTAAAAGTACAGGTGTAGATGCTTACCCCCATTTATTAAGACATACTCACGCTACAGAACTCATTCAAGCAGGTTGGGATCTGGCTCACGTTCAGAAGCGTTTAGGTCATTCTGACATTCAAACAACAGTTAACACTTACGTTCACCTCAGTAATGAAGATTTAGCTCAAAAATATCAAGAGTATTTAAAAAACCGAGAACAATGACCAAAGCTCAACAAACAAAACAATATTTACTAATACAAGAAAGTATTAGCACTAAACCAACAGAATTTTGGGATAATTATGTATGGACAGCAGAAGATTTAGGAAAACAAACAAATCCTGGAACTTCACAAACAAAATTATATTTTGACCAAGTAAAACCTAATTTTTTAGTAGATTCGATTAAGCAGTTCATTTTTTATAGAGCTTCACATTGTAGTTTCAACACTCTTTCAGGGTAAGCGCAAGAAAAATGAAGCTGTAATATGCTGTTAGAATCCATTTAATAATCAGGATTCCCAATGGTAAAAGGTTTTGGTGAAGCATCCATCGACCATCAGAAAAGTAGCAAATCCTCGTC
>JADEXJ010000245.1 GCA_015207195.1 Pleurocapsales cyanobacterium LEGE 10410 | reverse complement strand
GAAAATAACTTGCCGTCAAAGTATTTTGTCGCCCAAAAAGCTTCTGTTCCTGGTTGCTGAGCGAGGATAAAAAGTGCATTAAAACTTATATTTTTTACCAACTACACACTGAAGTGCGGAATGAGAACTAGTGCTACACATCAAGGCATACAAAATATAGTATGGTTTCCTAGTTTTCACTTTTTCTAGTCGAGTAGTATGGTTTTTTAAAAGTTTTTTATCAGCACCCAGTTTTATATAGGTTTTGGGTGCGGTATTAATATGCCAGCGGTTTTATTTTTTGGTAGCTGACCGAATTTATATATTTATATTAACAAAATATTAAGTTATTTAACAATAATTAGAAGAAAATTAATTTTTGTGGGATTTAAAAGTGTTCAGTTGGGCGAAAGAAATCGCTAAAATCCAACATATAGTTACCAAAGACCTACTTAAGAGAAAACTGAGAAAGCTAGCGATCGCCTCAGGCTCGATGCCCAAACCATTAAAAGCGATCGCTTCAAACAACTAAGGAAGCAAAGCAGTAATTCCAAGTGATTAAGAAATACTCTGCCACTCTTTTTGAAGATAGGCGCACCATTTGGCTGCTAGGGAAATGTCGGTAAAAGGAACTCTGATTGATTCAGAATCAACCAAGTCAAACTCTATCGCGGTTGAACCCTTACTGGGAAGATCATCCAATTCTACAGGGCGATCGCCTACTAACAGGTTAATCTCTTTGACATCATCCAAGGAGAAATCTTTTAATTCAATCATCCCTTTGCGGGTAGGTTTTCCCCAGGTAACTCGACGCGCTTTTTTCCCCAACACCGCATAGATATCAAACTTGGCATTGTCAAAATCTTCCGCCCAGATTTTGTAGGCTTCTAGCTTTTGATATTCATTCCAACCACTCCAAGCTAACCAGATGAATGCTGCCAACAACGGTAGCCATAATAGTCCTCTTGCCATGTTCGCTATAAATCTCTTTAGATGTAAGTTAATCTATTTTCTTAGCTATTAGCTTTTTCAAGAAAATCCTGCAAGGCAACAACCAAAAATAAATACTTGCTATTCTTTACTTTCTACTTCAATAATCCCACCGCCAAGAACCATTTCACCGTTGTACAGTACTGCTGCTTGTCCAGGAGTTATGCCAAACTGATGTTCTTCAAACATAATTTTGATGCGAGAATCTCCTAAAGGAACTATTTGGGCGGGAACCGCAGGAGAACGATAGCGAATTTGTACTTCGGCTGGAATTGGGGAAGTAGGTTCGGCAATTGACACCCAGTTCATGCGAGACACGGTACACGCTACACGCCCTCCTGCATGGCGATCGCCAACCACCACACGATTCATTATCGCATCTAACTTCACTACGTATAAAGGTTCTGGCGCAGCAATACCCAGTCCTTTTCTTTGTCCGATGGTGTAATGATGGATTCCCGTATGTTTACCCAAGACATTACCCCTCAGATCGACAATATCTCCCTCTTTTTGGTTGATATAGCGATCCAAAAAGGTTTGCATCGAACCATGAGCCTCTACCAAGCACAAATCTTGGCTTTCTGGTTTGTCAGCCGTTGCCAATCCAAACTCCTTAGCAACCCGTCTGGTTTCTTCTTTGGTTCGATCGCCCAAGGGAAAAACTGAACCCGCCAGTAATTCTTGAGTGAGATCGTAGAGGAAATAAGACTGATCTTTATGGCGATCGACTGCTCTTAACAGTTGATAGCGATCGCTTGTCTCATCGTAATGAATCCGTGCGTAATGACCAGTGGCGATTTTATCCGTATCCAGTTCTTTTTTAGCGTATTCTAACATCGGAGCAAATTTAACTGCTCGATTACACTGGGAACAGGGAAGAGGAGTTATTCCTGCTTCATAACCACTTACTAAATAGTCAATAATATTTTCTTGGAAGACATCTCTACTATCAACAATATGATGGGGAATACCTAGTTCTTCGCAGAGTCGTGCAGCATCCACCATTCCTTCCGAACAGCATTGACCCTTACCCTTCATCAACCAGAGGGTAAGACCAATAACTTTGTAACCTTGATGATGTAAAGTTGCAGCAGCAACGGAACTATCTACGCCACCAGATAAGCCGACAACGACCTTATTCATGGAACTAATACGAGAATGTTAACTTCTATAAATATTTCGGGTACTTTCTTAATATATAGTTTTGTTCTGGTGATAATAACAATTTATATCACTGAAATCACGTACACTATATCTATATAGATTATCTTATTTTATAAACTCTTGCGTAACCTAGATTGCGCTCCAGATTGCCAAAAATATAGTGTCGTTCGGACTAAACTCGTAAACTTGCTACTGAGGCTAGATAGAGCTAGTGGTTCGGATTTTTGACCTGGAACTAAAACGAACCGTAGTTTTTTAGATAGCTTGGCTGCATTTCATACCGTACTTTTTTGAATTGGAATATGAATACTTACTGTAAATACTGCTTACTATGTCTGGGAAGCATATTGATAGCTGCCAACACTCCAACGGTTGCCAATGCCACAGATATCGATGTTCACCAACAGACATCAGAAGATGTCTTTAGCAATCGCAAGGTTTACTTAAGTAGAAGTGACCGTAGTTCTAGTCGAGCTAGTTCCAGAGAGTATACTTTTAAAGCACCAGATAATAAATCTATAACCAATACCGAACAGTTAATCAAAGCACGAGGTTACAAAGTAGAAGTTTACGGCAGCGCAGAAGATTTGTTGCTTCGGGTACGAAACATTGAGCCACGAGCCTTTGTTAAAGGAAACGTGATTCAAGTAGGAATTTTTAGCCAGCAGGACAACGCTGAAGATTTGGTGCGTCAGCTTGCTAGGGCAGGTATGTGGGCAAGAATTATTACTCAGTAAACGGCTTTGCCGTAGCTATTAGCTCTTAGCAGACTGTCGCACATTTATTAGATTGAAACAATCAATTCATGTTTGTTACTTCTGTACTAGTCGTAGCTTCTCCCCCGCCAGGCGGTGGGCTTTTTCAGCGAGGACAAAAAGATCCGTAACACCGCTAGCTGATCGGCAAGGGGAGACAACCAAAAGAATAAAGACGAATTAGAATAGGAAGGCGCGATCGCGATTAACATTCCGCAACGTAACACTAGCAGAAAAGCATTTAAACTAAATAAGGCGATTACTATGGGGTAATTGTTGCCTAGATTTAGGAGATAGACACTCAGCAACAGCATGGGTAAGGGTAAAGCCTGGACGCACAAGAGAAATAAAACGTCGCCCCATACCTGGGAAACAGAAGCAGCATCTTTGAGATCGAGCGATCGCCCCCATTCATTCCAGGTTTCTTGCGCTCCCTCATACATCCTGACCTTGATTACCTGAGAACCATCGAAAAAGCCCACTTTATAACCCGCAGCAGCAATATTTCTTGCTAGAGTAACGTCATCGCAAAAAGAACCAGCAGCCGTACTATATCCGTCTAGTTTTTCCAATACTGAACGACGACACAAAAAACACTGTCCGTTTGCCATAACTCTACTGGAACTAACCGCATCAACTCCAGCAGAATCGAAGCGATATAGCAGGGTGATCAACAAAGCAGGTTGCAGCCACCATTCCCCTGGATATTGCAGGATAAACTGTGGTGCGAGAGATACCATGTCATAACTTTCTGTCTCCGCAGCATCGAGCAAACTGGCGATTAAACCAGGCTGGGGTTCGGTGTCGGCATCTATGCCCAAAAACCATTCACTATGAGAGGAAGTATGTAAAAATCCCGTGTGTAAAGCCCAGGGACGACCAACCCAGCCAGCAGGTAGAGGATCGTCGCTCATCAGACGAAATCGAGGATCGTTTTCTTGGGCAGCTTTAACTAGCTCTCGCGTACCATCTTGGGAATTGCTGTCTACTACAATCGCTTCTCGCAGTTCATAACTTTGCCGACTCAAGCCTTCCAAGCAGGGAGTAATTCTTTCTGCTTCGTTGAGCGTAGGCACAACAACGCTTACCTTGCCGATTAAACTAGGATTAGCTGGCTGGGGTAGTAAAGGCGATCGCCTGGTTGCTCCTTTTAGCAAACGAGATAATAAAATTGCCGTGGCTACTAGTTGAGACAATAAAATCCCGAAAATAAATATATAGAGAAGCTCAGAATTCACTAATTACTCCTAGAAGATGTGAGGTTGTGGTTGTCGATTAGTAGTTAGTAGTTGCCAGGGTCTTGGTTTCTGATGGAGAAACGGGTTGATTGGTTGCTATTCCATAAAGAACCACCAGAGGCACAACACCCAAAATGATTCCCAACACTACAGGAATATAAAACCCTGCTGCTAAACTCAAAATCGTAGCGAAAGCAAAGTTAGCTAAATAAATCGCCAAAGGCAGTCTTAGATCATTGTTGGGTAGCGTCAAGGGCTTCATGTTCCACAGCCAGGCTGCTACCGCCATAAACAAAATTCCCGTAGCCATCCAACCTGCAAAGTTTTGATAAGGCATACCGAAAAAAGCTCCTGGTTGATCCCAGACCCAGAAAGGAACAGGTGCTTGACTCATAGCAGGATCGAGAACAAAATCCCAGGAGGTAAGACATAGGGAACCAAACACAATTGCACCTAGTTGGCGTAACCAGTTGCCGAGTTCTAATCTTTTTAATCCAGCCAGAGCAATAATATAAGCACTAAAGCCGACATAAAACCAGGATAAAGGGATTGTAAACGGTACCAAACCCGCAATCTTATAACCCAAACCACTCAAATAACGATATTCACCAAAGGGAAACCCCGTACTAGTTCCCAAAAGTTCGCTACCCAAAGACAAAATAATCGCAGGCAGCATGAAGCTTAACCAATGCCATAAACCTAAAGTTCGATAGGCATACAGAGCAACAGCAGCCGTCGCCAACAACATATAAACCACACCGCCACCAGCCATCGACCAGCCAAAAATAGTAGAACCCCATTCAAACTCAGCCAGCTTTGCTTGAAAACTAGGATTTGGTAACACTAGAATAATTCCTGCCAAGCCAAACGCCATAGATAAGATGTGACCGATTAATAAATAATTCTCGGTACTGGATATTCGCTTCATAAGTTAAATAACAGTTCTCTAAAAATAAACGTCCTCAATTAGTTTACAAATATTCATCAATAAAGGTATAGCAAAATGAGTAATTGATTCTCAATTGAGGCTGCTTAGGCTGATTATCCCAGAAAACAGCGAGGCGAGGAAATAAACAAAAAAAAAGGGCATTGCCCTCAAGTGCAAATAAATTTACTTCAGCCAGACAATACTGCGACGATTAGCGAACGCCAGCAGTAGTTTCGTGAGACCTAAAGGTTTCGTTAGTAACGCTATAAACCGTACCAGTTACTCTCGTAGTTATATCTTCGATAAAAGTTCCAGTAAGTGAAGAACCAGATCTATGTATGGTTAATCCATTAGAATTGTTAGTGTTGTAGGCTTCTGCATAATTGTCGTCGTTTAAAAAAACATTAGATAATTTCAAGACAGAATTATCACTAACAAACTGCTGCTGAAAACCTTCGGGTGCAATGGAAGATTGGGATTGAGTTCGATTCGCTACGTTGCCGTCAAAAAATATTTTTTCTGAATAACTGTTGTAATGTTCGGTTCTGTTAGATTTAGTTACAGTATCAACTTCTAATGAAGTTTCTGTACGGTTGGTTCGGTGAATCGTTTCGTTACGAACAAAAGTGTCCCCAGCCCACGCTGGAGATGCTATACATAGAGCAATAACAGTTAAACCTAAAACTTTCTTCATCAATTTATCCTCTTTAATATTTAAATATTTAAATTTCTTATCGGGTAGCGATCGCATTTAAATTAGTTGAAAATGATTAAGGTTTTAGCTCGGAAAAAGTTTGTTCAATCAAGATATTATCTTGGAATTCAAGAGTAAGATTTTTATAAGGATTTATGATTCTTGCTCTGGCAGAATCAGCCGAGACAGTATTATGAGAATAAATATCATCGTAATTCCACTGATAAACTTTTGTCCGAATTATTTTTCCTCCATCATTGTCCTCATTTTCATAAATTAGAACACCTTCCCAGCCAATAATAGAACTGACTTCTTCGTAAGTCATACCAGTAGAGATTGAATTGTAAAGCTCAGAGCGAATTTGATTTTGAAGGTCATTATTTTTGATACCTAAATCGTCGCGGATAGTGGGTGCAGGAGAATTACCCAAATTATCGATCGCACCTCTAGGCATTGAAGAAGCTTTGTCGATGAAAAAACCACGATTGATAGCAATAAAAACAATCCAGCTAAATAGTAGTATTACTGTAAAGACTAAAGGGTTCATGATATGTATCTATAGAAAAGGGCAGAATTATCTACCCTATGTTGTTGTTCGAGTTGAGTTAGTTGAACTACGGTATTATCTAACGCCAGCAGAAGTTTCGTGATAATTAGATTTGGTGTTGATGTGAGTTGTAATGTTGCCACTGAGGTTGGTGTAGTTAGTTTCTTTAAACTTACCGAGGAGTAATGAACCAGCAGTATGCTCGCAGTAGTCGTCGTAGCTTACTGTTTTGGGTTTGAACAAACCACCTTTTTTAGTCACGTCACCATCGGTGTATTCTTTGTAAGCAAAAGAACCGTAGATTTCTTTTCTAGTAGAGTCAGTATGAGAATCTAGATGAAGATCATTTTTGGTATAGCTTCTAGTTTTACTCCATTCGTTACGGACATAAGTTTCTCCAGCAAAAGCGGGAGCAGCAACGATAGAAGTAATGATGGCTAAACCTAATACTTTGATGTTTTTCATGATCTGGATTATTCTGGTAATGATTATTGTTTGATATAGCTTCATTGCTTTGTTGGTAATGAAGCTAGTTTTATAGTTGAGTGTGGTCGAGAGATTAAGGATTTTTATCTAACACCAGCAGAAGTTTCGTGATAATTAGATTTGGTGTTGATGTGAGTTGTAATGTTGCCACTGAGGTTGGTGTAGTTAGTTTCTTTAAACTTACCGAGGAGTAATGAACCAGCAGTATGCTCGGAGTAGT
>JADEXJ010000032.1 GCA_015207195.1 Pleurocapsales cyanobacterium LEGE 10410 | reverse complement strand
ATTGCGGGGCAAATGTTTGACAATGAGTATGATTTAGCAATGACGGTAATACAAGGAATGGAAAACCGAAGTGAAAGGGGTAATTATCACTTAGAGCGTTTTATATTTAATTCCGCCTAGCTACTTATATGGCTGTTGTTTTAGTCCCCCAAACTTGGGGGATTTAGGGGGCAAACGTAAGTTTAGTGGATTCAGGGGGCAAACAAATTACTCCAAAAGGTAGGTTTCCAAACCCAAATTAACTAGAGTTCGCTCGGCTTGCTTGGCTTTATCCCGATTACTAAACGCGCCTACCTGTAACCATGATTGTCCGTCGAACACTGTTTCAAAAGCTTGAGGATAGAGCGATCGCACTTCATTTTCTTCTGATTCGTTTAGAGCTTCAACTAAAACTTTGTACCTAACTCTACTGGCGGAAGAACCTAACACATCGGATAAACTGCTAATCCGTGAGTCATTGGAACTCAAAGCAGAATTGCTGGTTTGGGGTAGATAGGGAACGGGTTCGGGTTCGGGTATTGAAGGGGCAGTAAACACTAATTCCTTGTTGCTGTTGTTATTCTCTGGTATGGGTGGCGGAGAGGGCAAAGAAGTGGCTGTTTGGCTGGGTGTCGTAGGGCGATCGCCTTCTAAATTATTTTGGCTTGGTAGGGGTGGTAAGTTTCTAAAGGTGTTATCGGTAGCAATACTGTCGGAATTGGTATTTCTTTCTATTCCTATCGGGCGATCGTCTAAATTATCCTGGCTTAGTAAGGGTGGTAAATCGCCAAAAGTATTCTTAGTATTGTTGGTGGCGATGAATTCTCCACGATCAAAGTCAATCTCTCCGACAATTTTCCCTTGAGTTTCCGTACCAACAGCAACGATTCGGTCTTGGGTGGCGTTCTCAATGTCTAGTTTTCGATTGCTACGAAAGACGTTATTACCAGGCTCACTGCTGGTTCCCAGATCGACGCGAGATTGGGCGATCGCCGTCAAACCAGATTCGCTTGAGTTAATAATTTCATTGTCTCGTAAAATGCCCTGAGAGTTACCTTCCAAAATGATTCCAATACGATTACTGTCAAATAGGTTTCCCGTCAGCGTAGCAACAGTATCTTGAACTAAACTAACGCCAAAACCCGTCTGTTTAAAAGTGTTGTCAACTATTTCTGGTTGAGAAGTGCCATAAACCAATAAGCCGTTCCCAGAATTATTATAAAAATAGTTGCCTTCGATTAGTGGGGAACTATTACCGTTCACGGATAGTCCAGTATTACCGTTACGAGTAAAGGTATTGCCAATTACATCGGGACTTGCTGACTCAATCCACAAGCCGTGTCCCCGCGAATGATCGTTAGTCACGGTAACTCCTGTAATACCACCTGCACTGTTTAAAGCTGCGATCGCCACATTTTGCCCTGCACCAGTGGGACTAGTAAAATAACCGTTTCCTCGAATAATTACCTTTTGTCCTTGGCTACGGCGATCGCCCTGAAGAGTAATTTTGTTTTTCACAATCAAGGGAAAAGTCTCGCCTGTTTCTTCACTATAGGTTCCCGACGCTAATTGAATCTTACTGCCAGCAGGAGCTATTTTCAAGGCTTGAGTAATAGTTTTTAGGGGAGATGTTTTTTTACCTCCCTGAGAATCATCTCCCTGTTGAGGATGAACGTAGATAGTATTTTTATCTAAAGTAAGAGACTGAACTGTTTCTGCTTGAGCTATTGGTTGTTGCAGAGTAATACTACAAGGTAAAGCGATGCAGAGTCCTACTAATAACCAGGGAACATATTGGTCTTTTTTCAATAGCTTGATGAAGCAACTTCTATATACTCGATTTTCTCTGCTTGCCATAATCTAGCTCCTAAAAATCAATATCGTTTATAGGTTGAAAAAATGTTAGTACTTCTACTGTGTATCGATCAATTTTTCCTTTAGCACTATCTACTCGATTCTCCAGTGACTTAATCCTATATTTAAGTAGAAGATAAATAACGTATAATTGCGTAAGTTTAAATTTGCCGACCGTATATTAAATTGTGCTAGCGTGAAATTATTTGTTTATCATACTCCCGAAAGTACCCCAACAGACCTACTACCAGACTGTGCAGTAGTTATTGATGTTTTGCGAGCAACCACTACAATTGCTACCGCGTTGGATGCAGGTGCAGAAGCTGTTCAAGCATTTAGTAACATAGAAGAACTGATGCGTCAAGCCGATTCTTGGTCGGCAGAAAAATGTCTTCGGGCAGGAGAAAGAGGGGGTGCTAAGGTTAAAGGCTTCGATCTGGGTAATTCTCCCCTCGCCTGTAAACCAGAAGTCGTTAAAGGTAAACGATTATTCCTCACCACAACTAATGGCACTCGCGCTTTGCAACGAGTCGAAAAATCTCCTCAAGTAATTACCGCAGCGCAAATTAATCGGCGAGCAGCAGTTAACTATTTATTGGAAACTCAGCCGAAAACAGTCTGGATGGTGGGTTCGGGATGGCAAGGAGATTATTCAGTAGAAGATACTGCCTGTGCAGGAGCGATCGCCAAATCCATTTTGCAGCAAAGTGACGTATCTTTGATAGATTTGTTTGGTAATGATGAGGTGATCGGAGCGATCGCTCTCTATGAACGCTGGAAAGATAATCTGTTGAACGTCTTCCGTCTATGCAGTCATGGACAACGTCTCTTGAAATTAGATGGAGACGAAGATCTCAAATATTGTTCTCAGACGGATATTTTGAATGTCTTACCCATTCAGAAAGAACCTGGGGTATTAATCAAACACTAAAAGACTGATAGTGTAGCTCGATCTACTTGAAAATGCCAAAAATTCTCTCTATCTTTTAAAAAAAGGTTCTATTACTAATTGTTAATAGTTGAGCTATATTTGAAGCTCGGTGGAACTATTTATAGTACTCGACATAATAGACAATAGATCATTTAAAAGTTTTAATCATGAGAACAGCTTTAGTAGTGGACGATAGCTTGATGATGCGAGAGGTTTTTAGTACCTATCTACACAATGCAGGTTTCAGCAGCATTACAAAAGTTTCTAGTGTTGAGGAAGCACAGCAAACTTTAAACAGCGATCGACCCGATCTGATAATTTTAGATGTGGTCATGGGTGGCAAAAGCGGTTTTGAGTTTTGCCATCAACTAAAAAAAAGCAGGCAAACCTGCTCGATTCCTGTGATAATTTGTTCGACAAAAACAACTCAAGCAGATTTCTTTTTGGGAGATATTATAGGTGCTGATGCTTATTTACCCAAAACAGTAAACCAAGCAGAGTTTATTAGTACAGCTCAACAATTGAGCAGAAAACCAGCTGTTTGCAAATTAATCAGATAATTCTGAACTTCTATAAAATTACCCAACAGATTTAAGCTTTAAGAAGTTAACAGCTTAAGTTTTTCTTGTTCATCTGCTGTCAAATCTGTCGGTTGACCCAGGGTTTCTTTATATGTTTTTATATATTCGAGAGCGGATTTTGACCAGCTAAAATCTTGACTCATTGCCCTTTGTTGTAATTGATGCCATCTATCTTTATATACGAAACCTTCTGAAGCTCGAACCATGCAGGTAAATAAATCAAGGGGTTCATAGCGATCAAAACAATAGCCCGTACCTTTTTGATTCATCGGATCGTGGTGAATAACTGTATCTACTAAACCCCCTGTACGCCTAACAATGGGGATGCAACCATAACGCATCGCTAACATTTGGCTGATTCCGCAGGGTTCAAACTTAGAAGGCATCAAAAATACATCACAACCACTATAAATTCGGCGTGCCAAAGCATCGCTGTAGAGCAACTGTACCGACATTCTGCCAGAAAAACGAGTTGCCAATTCCCACAGTTGGGTTTCAATTTGGCGATCGCCCGTACCTAAAACCACGAGCTGAGAATTGCTGTATGCCATAAAGCGATCGATAATTTGCAGCAGCAAACCAATTCCTTTTTGATCGACTAGTCGAGAAACAATACCCATCAAAAAGACATTTTCGTCTATGTTCAAACCTAATTCTTTTTGCAACGCGGATTTGTTTACAGAACGTTTTGATAAACTGTCTTGAGTATAATTTTGTACTAAAGCCTTGTCGGTAGCGGGATCGTAGCTATCTGTGTCAATTCCGTTGAGAATTCCCCTAGTCTTACCGCTAATAAACGAAAGTAGCCCTTCTAATTTCTCCCCATACTCAACGGTTTGAATTTGTTTGGCATAGGTAGGAGAAACTGTGGTCACGCAATTGGCAAATTGTACCGCAGCAGCCATCACGTTATGCCCCTGCATATACCAAGGACACCAAGTAATCCGATCTAAGTACCACCGCCAAGGACCCTGATAGGCTAAATTATGAATTGTAAACACGCTGGTAATATCAGGTGACTGATTCATCCACACGGGGAGCATTCCCGTATGCCAATCGTGACAGTGAATTATTTCTGGTTTCCAATAATTCCAGCAAAATTCCGCAGCACCGTTGCTAAAGAAAGTAAATCGCCACGCTTCATCCTCTCCTGCATAAATTCGATGGGGATCGAAGGCGGGATGTCCAAACAAATAAAGTGGAACATCGCTATCTGGTAAAACAGTTTCATAAACCGCAAAACTATTAAACATAGCGGATCCCCACCATATAGGATTGGGAGGAATATCTATTTTGTTGGGTAAAAAGCCATAGTAAGGCATAAAAATGCGGACATCATGACCTAATTTTTTTAATATTTTGGGTAATGCACCCGCGACATCTCCCAGACCACCTACTTTAGCTATAGGTGCTACTTCTGCTGCTACAAATAAAATCCGCATTTAATTACTTTTGTTGCTCTTCCCTACTTTGGTTTCGAGAGTGATTATAGTCGGGTGCAGGGTACAGGCGATAGGGGATCGAAAAAATTTTCTTCAATCTGAGATTTATTAGTATTTTTGCTCTATCTTATACAAGCCTTGCGTTATTTCTTGAAAGTCTTAAAAAAGAATTGAGATGGTTAAAACTACTAACTTGCTACCTACTAACCAAATTCAAAGTCCACTTTCGCGCATGGCTTCTAAATAGTCGATCGCTGCCTGTAGCTTATCTTCATAAGAATAGGAAAACTCTTCAAACCATTGTCCTTCTTCTGAGCGTGGATTGAGATTTTTGAGCCACTGTCGCGCTTTTTCTCGTAGTGCTTCTTTTCTTCTGCGCTCTCTCAGCTCTTCTCTCTTTTGCGCCTCGATTAATTCTTGTTGGCGACGTTGTTGTTCGGCTATTTTTGCTTCTTCTTGACGCTTGAGTTCAGCTAGTTTGGCTTCGCGTTTCTGCGCTTGCTTTTGATAATCTGCATCAATTAAGGCGTTAAGGCGATCCCGCTCTTTTGCCGAATTTCTGACCACCTGCTTTGATGGGGTAGAATCTTGCTTGGGTTCTCTATCTGGTCTTAATCTCCCCGATTGTATCTCTTTGCTTAACTCATCTAACATCTGGGCAATTGATAGCTTGGAGGTAGACTGGGGTGGTGGCGATTTTTGAACACCTTGATTTCGATTTAATGCTTGGCTTGATGGCTCCAATTCTGTTTTCAACTGAGCCAATAAATCATCCATGTTATTATCTGACACCGATCCTACCCCATGATCTACTCACAATAATTAGCTAGAGCTTTATTTATATTACGAATTATGCAGCAGCTAAAGTATCTACTAAAGGTTTCCAATTCACATAGCGATCGCCACCCATTTCTAAGACAACTTTAATTTTTGGCTCGCTTTTGGTCAGATCGATCAAATACTGAATTTCTTGGCGGGATAATATCGCTCCTTCCATAATCCACAGTGCCAATCCCTTAGCTTCGGCAGGCAATGAACTCAATTCATAGGTAGCAATCGGCGGTACATAATAAATATCTCCAACCGCAGCATCTTGTCCAATAGTTTTTTTGCCCAAGTGAGGAGGGCGTACGCCATGTATCCTAGTTAAATAAGCAGCTAAGTCTCCCAATCCTCTGGCGGTAATGTTGATGGTTTGATAGCCATAAGCTCGTAAACGCCTTTGATAACGTCCTTCCGCTCCACCTTCCAAGGGCATATACAACCCCAAAGCACCAGCTTTTTCTAAAGCGCGAATAAATGATTTTCCAGTAGTGATTAGTGGCATGCTGTTTATGTATTTAGGTCAATCTATCTCTATCTAGAATTATATTTTAAAAGATTATTGCCCTAGGGTTATCTGAACTAGCGATATAAATTATTCTTCTCTGGTAAAGATAAATATGTTGGGACAAAGAGTAGAGATATATTTTGATAATTGCGATCGCCTTGCCCTCATTATCCAAATTATTTAAAAATATCCTTGCCATAAATCCACCCATTCATGTATCATTAGTGATTGTGGTCAAAACTGGCAAATCTCACATTATATAGATATAAAGTCTAATCATCCCCCAGTCTAAAAGTTGCTAGCAATAGCTACACGGGCTAAACAAGGGAGTTTTCACTGCTTATTAGCAAAAAACAAACTTGTTATGGGGCAAGTGAGAAAAATTTTATAGGGTTTGCTACCTCCTTAAGAAACTGGAGAAGCTTATTCTTTAAGTCTTAGAGGGTCAAGGTAACTTTAAAAGTTAGAAGCAGCAGCAGTCTAAACTAAAGCTCTTCTAATCGTAAATCTTAGAAAACAAAATTATATATTTACCAACGGTCAGAGCAGGCTCCGTCTTTTTAAGGCGGAGTAATCTCTGACTGCTGGACATCTTGCTGATTTTTCAATACTTGCAGGATGGCTATTTTTTCGTCAGTTAAAGCTTTACCGCTAATAATAGCGTGTAGCGATCTAGGGTAAGTATATTTAGCCAAAGGTCAAATAAAGGCTCGATGGCTTGTTGTATTGCAATATAGTGAGGTTAAAATCTGTGTCTGTCGGCATTCTTGGCACAAAAGTAGGCATGACTCAAGTTTTCGACCGCGAAACAGGAAATGCGATTCCCGTTACCGTGGTTCAAGCTGGACCCTGTGTCGTAACTCAAATCAAAACTAAAGAAACAGACGGCTATGGTTCGATCCAAATTGGCTACGGCGAAGTTAAAGAAAAAGCTTTGTCTAAGCCCGAACTGGGTCATCTGCAAAAAGCAGGAGCAAATCCTCTGCGCCATCTAAAAGAGTATCGAACTGAAGAAACGGACAGTTACGAGCTAGGTAAAGCTTTAGACATCTCCGAAATTTTTAATACCGATACTACGGTTGATGTTAGTGGCAAAACTATGGGTCGTGGTTTTGCAGGTTATCAAAAACGACACAACTTTAAGCGTGGTTTGATGAGTCACGGTTCTAAAAATCATCGTGCGCCTGGTTCTACTGGTGCGGGTACTACCCCTGGTCGTACTTATCCAGGAAAGAAAATGGCTGGACGTTATGGCGGAAAGCAAGTAACTACTCGCAAGCTAAAAGTTGTCAAAGTTGATGCGGAGCAAAATTTACTTTTAATCAAGGGTGCAATTCCTGGTAAGCCAGGGTCTTTGCTCAGTATTTCTCCTAGCAACATTGTTGGACAGTAATAACTTTTGGTTATTTAAGAACAAGTAGATAGATAACAAATAAATAACTATGGTTAATTGTGTAGTTAAAAATTGGCAGGGGGAAGATGTCGGCGAGGCAACCCTAGAACTTAAAGTAGCCAAATCTGAAAATGCGGAACACATAGTTCACAGATCCTTGGTTCGGCAGCTAAACAACGCTCGTCAGGGAACGGCTTCGAGCAAAACCCGTTCGGAAGTTCGCGGTGGTGGACGCAAACCCTGGAGACAAAAGGGAACTGGACGCGCTCGTGCGGGTTCAATTCGTTCTCCGCTATGGCGTGGCGGTGGTGTAATTTTTGGACCAAAACCCAGAGACTTCAGCACCAAGATGAATCGCAAAGAGAGGCGTTTGGCGTTGAGAACTGCCTTTAGTTCTCGTCTGGAAGATACCATTGTCGTCGAAAACTTTGCTAACGAACTCGAACGTCCCAAAACTAAAGAAGTTATCGCAGCATTAGATCGTTGGGGCATCGAACCCGAAGCTAAGGTTTTGTTGATTCTTAAAGAAGTTTCCGACAACGTAAATTTGTCAACCCGCAACATTGCTAAGGTCAAGTTGATTAAAGCAACCAATTTGAATACCGTTGATGTGCTTCACGCCAACAAGATTGTGGTAACCCAGGACGCTTTAGAACAAATACAGGAGGTTTACAGTGACTAAATATCAAGCGAGAGATTTAGCAGACTTAATCCTCAAGCCGATTATTACCGAAAAAGGCACGATTCAAATGGAGCTTGGCAAGTACGTCTTTGATGTATTGCCCAAAGCTACTAAACCTGATATTAAAGCAGCAATTGAAAGCCTGTTTGATGTCACCGTGATTAAGGTAAACACCTTGACATTACCGCGTAAAAAGCGTCGGGTAGGTAGATTTATCGGCTACAAAGCTCAATATAAAAGAGCAATTGTCACCTTGAAAGAAGGGGATACTATTGCCCTATTCCCCGACGTATAAACTCGAACTCGAAAAAGCTAACCAAAAAAGCAACTTATGGGTACTCGTTCATTTAGACCATATACACCAGGGACTCGCCAAGCGATAGTTCCCGATTTTTCGGAACTCACCAAAAAGAAGCCTGAAAAATCTTTAACTAAATACAAACACCGTAAAAAAGGTCGTAACAATCGCGGTGTAATTACCAGTCGTCGTCGTGGCGGTGGACATAAGCGTCTATATCGTATTATCGATTTCCGTCGTGACAAGCGTAATATTCCCGCTGAAGTAATTGCGATCGAATACGATCCCAACCGCAATGCACGTATTGCTTTAGTTCAGTACGAAGATGGCGAAAAACGCTATATTCTTGCTGCCGTGGGCATGAAAGTCGGCACACAAATCATTGCCAGTCCTGATGCTCCAATTGAAGTAGGTAATGCTTTACCTCTAAGCAAAATGCCTCTTGGTGAAACTATTCACAATGTCGAACTAGTAGCTGGTAAAGGCGGACAGATTGTTCGAGCTGCTGGTACTGCTGCCAAAGTGATGGCGAAAGAAGGGAATTACGTAACTATCGGTCTTCCTTCTAAAGAAGTGAGGATGGTACGCAAAGAGTGTTATGCCACTATCGGACAGGTTGGTAACGTTGAGTATCGCAACCTCAAGCTAGGGAAGGCAGGCAGAATGCGCCACTTGGGTAGAAGGCCCGAAGTTCGAGGTAGTGCGATGAACCCTTGCGATCACCCTCATGGTGGTGGTGAAGGGCGCGCTCCTATTGGTAGAAGTGGTCCTGTTACGCCTTGGGGTAAACCAGCGTTGGGTAAGAAAACCCGCAAGAAAAATAAACCCAGCAACAAACTAATTGTCCGTCGCCGTCGTTAATTATCATCGAGCTAAAAATATGAGTCGTTCTTTAAAGAAAGGGCCATTTATCGCCGACAGCCTACTCAAAAAAATAGAGAGGTTGAATGCCAATAACAAGAAAGAAGTAATCAAAACTTGGTCTAGAGCTTCAACTATTTTGCCTTTAATGGTCGGACATACAATTGCCGTACACAATGGTCGTCAACACATTCCCGTGTTTATCAGCGATCAGATGGTCGGACACAAACTGGGAGAGTTCGCGCCCACTCGTACCTTCAGGGGTCACGCCAAAGGCGACAAAAAAGGGAGACGCTAGATCTGAGATATCACTATGGCAATAGACACTAGTAATGAAGTCAAGGCGATCGCTAAGTACATCCGTATGTCCCCGTTTAAGGTCAGACGAGTACTAGATCAAATTCGCGGTCGTCAATATCGAGAAGCTTTAATTATTCTCGAATTTATGCCTTATAAAGCCTGCGGTCCAATCTTAAAAACATTGCGATCGGCTGTGGCTAATGCAGAACACAATAATGGATTAGATCCTGCTACTTTGGTAATCAGCAAGGCATTTGCCGATGGGGGTCCCGTTCTCAAACGTTATCGTCCTAGAGCGCAAGGTAGAGCTTATCAGATTCGTAAGCCAACCTGTCACATTACCGTGGCTGTTGCTCCTGAAGTAACCGATTAGAATTTTTTAATTTTAGATTCAATTAATTACCGTTTAAGAGGAAACATTTGTGGGACAAAAAATACACCCAACGGGCTTTCGTCTGGGAATTACCAAAGAACATCAATCTTGCTGGTATGCCGATACCAAACGGTATCCAGAACTATTGCAGGAAGACCGAGCGATTAGAGAATATGTCAATAAAGAACTGGGCAACGCGGGGATCTCTCAAGTCAAAATTGAGCGCAAAGCAGATCAAATTGACCTGGCAATCCACACTGCTAGACCTGGAGTTGTAGTTGGTCGTGGTGGATCGGGTATTGAAAAGCTCCGTACCGAACTTCAGACTAAAGTAGGTAACAATCGTCAGATCCGCATCAACGTCATTGAAGTGCCTCGTGTAGATGCCGATGCTGCTTTGATTGCCGAATACATTTGCCAACAGCTAGAGCGAAGGGTTTCTTTTCGTCGAGTTGTCCGCCAGGCAATTCAAAGAGCGCAAAGAGCTGAAGTTCTGGGAATTAAAATTCAGGTTAGTGGTCGATTGAATGGTGCTGAGATCGCTCGTACAGAATGGGTCAGAGAGGGAAGAGTACCTTTACATACTTTAAGAGCCGACATTGACTATTCATATCGTACTGCTTTGACTATCTACGGAATTCTTGGAGTCAAAGTTTGGGTGTTTAAAGGCGAAATTATTCCAGGACAGGAAGAAGCTGCTGCTGTTCCCAGTCAAGCTCCCCGTCGCCAGCGTCGCCGTCAAAAATTTGACGATCGCTCTGAATAACCATTAACCAGACTTATACGCACAAATTACTATTATGCTAAGTCCCAGAAGAACAAAATTTCGTAAACAACATCGCGGTCGGATGAGAGGTATGGCTTATCGCGGTAACACCCTGAATTTTGGTGATTACGCGCTTCAGGCTACAGAACCATCCTGGATTACCTCCCGCCAAATTGAGGCAGCTCGTCGAGCGATGACACGCTACGTCAAACGGGGTGGTAAAATCTGGATTCGGATTTTTCCCGATAAGCCCGTGACCATGCGCCCTGCTGAAACTCGGATGGGTTCGGGTAAAGGATCCCCTGAGTTTTGGGTGGCGGTAGTCAAGCCAGGCAGAATTATGTTTGAAATGGCTGGTGTTGCAGAACCAGTGGCTAAAGAGGCAATGCGCCTAGCAGCCCAGAAGCTACCGATCAAAACCAAATTTATCACTCGTGACGAGGATTACAAGTAACATGGCTTTACCAAAGGTTGAAGATGCCAGAAAGCTGAATGACGAAGAACTGGCAGAAGAAATTTTAGCGGTTAAGCGAGAGCTATTTCAGTTGAGGCTGGAGCAGGCAACTCGTCGTTTGGAAAAACCCCATCTGTTCAAACACGCTAAACATCGTTTGGCTCAATTATTAACTGTAGAACGCGAGCGGGAAATCGCTGCTGCAAAAGGAGAATAAATTCATGGCAGTAAAAGAAAGAGTAGGGGATGTAGTCAGCGACAAAATGGATAAAACCGTAGTCGTGGCAATTGAAAACCGTTCTCCCCATCCCAAATACGGCAAAATTGTTGTCAGAACCAAAAAATATAAGGTTCACGACGCAGAAAACCGCTGTAAAATTGGCGATCGCGTCAGAATTAGAGAGACTCGCCCCCTCAGCAAAACTAAACGCTGGACGCTTGAGGAAATCATCGAATCCAGACAAACATAATTTTTTTATTAACCTATATCTTTGGTCGAGATCGAACATGATTCAACAACAGACCTATTTAAATGTCGCTGACAATAGTGGCGCACGCAAGCTGATGTGTTTGCGGGTAATCGGCAAAGGAAATAGTCCCTATGCCTTTATCGGCGATGTCGTAGTGGCAGTAGTCAAAGACGCTTTACCCAATATGGGAGTTAAAAAATCCGAAGTGGTTAAAGCGGTGATCGTGAGAACTAAGCAGTCCGTTCGTCGTCCCAGCGGAATGAGTATCCGTTTTGATGACAATGCAGCCGTAATTATCAACGATCAGGGTAGCCCCAGAGGTACTCGTGTCTTTGGTCCTGTGGCAAGAGAATTAAGAGAGAGAAACTTTACCAAGATTGTCTCTCTAGCCCCAGAGGTAATTTAAATGACAAAAACTAAAAAAGCACCTACCCGCTACAAAATGCACGTCAAGAAAGGAGATACTATCCAAGTAATTTCTGGACGTGACAAAGGAAAAGTAGGGGAAATTTCACGGGTAATTCCTAAAACAAGTCAAGTTGTGGTTGAAGGCGTTAACGTCCGTACTAAACACGTCAAGCCCCAACAAGAAGGTGAATCGGGTCAAATCGTGACTTTTGAAGCTCCGATCCATAGCTCTAACGTTATGCTCTACTCTAACAAGGAAAAGACGGTTAGTCGCGTCGGCTATACCTTTACCGAAGATGGTCGCAAAGTACGAATGCTCAAAAAAACGGGTGAAATAATCGATTAGTCTTTGAGCGCATAACTCATTGATAATTTTAAATTTATAGACTCCTGACCAAGCCCAGGAAAATTTAACCATCATGCCTAAACCACTAAAAACTCAGTATTTAGAAGATATCGTTCCTAAACTGACCGAACAGTTTAGCTTTGGTAACGTACATGAAGTTCCTAAAGTAGTCAAAATTGTCGTCAACCGAGGTTTAGGAGAAGCATCACAAAATGCTAAAGCCTTAGAATCTTCAATCAACGAGCTAACGGTAATCACGGGACAAAAGCCCGTAGTTACCAGAGCCAAAAAAGCGATCGCTGGATTCAAAATCCGTCAGGGGATGCCCGTTGGTGTCATGGTTACTCTACGAGGCGAACGGATGTACGCTTTTCTCGAACGGTTGATCAACCTCGCTCTCCCCCGAATTCGTGACTTTCGCGGGATTAGTCCTAAAAGTTTTGATGGTCGGGGTAACTATAGCTTGGGAGTAAGAGAACAGCTAATGTTTCCCGAAATTGACTACGACAGCATCGATCAAATCAGAGGGATGGATATTTCCATCGTCACTTCAGCAACTAATGATGAAGAAGGGCGAGCTTTGCTAAAAGAAATGGGAATGCCTTTCCGTGACAACTAATATTCTTAGTATCTAAATAAAAATAGGAAATAATGGCAGCAACCGATACTATTTCAGATATGCTGACCCGCATTCGCAATGCCTGTATGGTCAAGCATCAAACAACTCAAGTACCTTCCACTCGGATGACTCGTGCTATTGCGCACGTTTTACAAAGCGAGGGCTTTATTGAAGGTTTTGAGGAAACAGGGGAAGACCCGAAAAAATTTATTGAAATTTCTTTGAAGTACAAAGGCAGAAATCGTCAGCCAATCATTAGCACCCTCAAGCGGGTGAGCAAACCAGGATTACGAGTCTATTCTCGCAAGAAAGATATTCCCCGCGTACTTGGTGGAATTGGTATTGCGATCGTCTCTACTTCTCGTGGAGTAATGACAGATAGAGAAGCTCGCAGTCAAGGAGTTGGCGGTGAAATCCTTTGCTATGTTTGGTAATTTAGGAGGAACAAATTATGTCTCGTATTGGCAAGCAGCCGATCTCAATTCCTGACAAAGTAAGCGCGCAGATTTCAGGACAACACATCACCGTTAAAGGACCAAAAGGCACTTTAGAACGGGAAATTCCTGCACCTATTGAGGTTGCACAAGAAGGCGACACCCTAGTGGTCAAACCTACCGATAATTCACGTATTGGTCGTCAACGTCATGGTCTTTGCCGTACTCTGGTTGCCAACATGGTAGATGGGGTATCCCAAGGATTTCAAAAACGCCTGTTGATTCAGGGTGTAGGTTATCGAGCGCAGGCTCAAGGTAAAAAGCTAACTCTTAACGTCGGCTATAGCAAACCTGTGGAAATTGAAATGCCTGAAGGGATTGATGTAGCTGTTGAAAACAGAAATGTTGAAGTCGTAATCAGCGGAATCAACAAAGAAGTTGTGGGTAACGTCGCTGCAAGAGTTAGAGCGGTAAGACCCCCCGAACCTTACAAAGGTAAGGGCATTCGCTACTTTGACGAGCAGGTCAAACGCAAAGCTGGTAAAACAGGTAAATAGAAATCATGAAGCTTTCACGCAGAGAATCAGTAAAACGCCGTCATCAACGGGTACGCAAAAAAATCAACGGTACTCCCGAACGCCCTCGTTTGTGTGTTTTCCGTTCTAACAACCACATTTACGCACAGGTTATTGACGATGTAGCGCAGCATACCTTGGCAGCAGCATCGGATTTTAATATTGAATCAAATTCTGGGGCAACCTGTGAAGCTTCAGCAGAAGTAGGAAAACTAGTCGCCCAGAAAGCTTTGGAAAAAGGAATTTCTAGAGTAGTGTTTGACCGAGGTGGCAACCTTTACCACGGTCGGGTTAAAGCTTTAGCAGAAGCAGCACGCGAAGCGGGCTTAGATTTCTAAACCAAAATATTAAGGATAATAGTAATAATTATGGCTAAATCCAACTCGCGCAAAAAGAGTCGCGCTAAAGAAAAAGACTCTAACTGGCAAGAGCGAGTAGTTCAAATTCGACGAGTCAGTAAAGTAGTAAAAGGCGGTAAAAAACTTAGTTTTCGCGCCATCGTTGTCGTTGGTAATGAAAAAGGACAGGTTGGCGTAGGTGTTGGTAAAGCAGCTGATGTTATTGGCGCAGTACGCAAAGGTGTGGCTGATGCTAAAAAGCAGTTAGTTGAAGTATCTTTAACTAAAGCTAGCTCAATTGTTCACGTCACTAATGGAATAGCTGGCGGGGCGAAAGTATTTATGCGTCCTGCTGCTCCTGGTACAGGGGTAATTGCAGGTGGGGCGGTACGTACCGTACTCGAACTTGCTGGAGTGAAAAACATTCTGGCAAAACAGTTGGGTTCTAATAGCCCTTTAAACAATGCTAGGGCAGCAATTGATGCTTTAGCTAGCCTGCGTACCTTTGCTGAGGTTGCTAGAGAAAGAGATATTCCTATCGAACAACTGTATGCTTAATTTCTTTGATAGTTTGGAGAAAATCGATGAAACTAGAAAATCTTAGCCCGAAGTCTGGGTCAAAAAAACGCAGACGCAGGTTGGGTCGCGGAATCTCAGCAGGTCAGGGAGCTAGCTGTGGTTTTGGGATGCGTGGTCAAAAATCCCGTTCTGGTACGGGAACTAAGGCAGGTTTTGAAGGTGGTCAAATGCCTCTCTATCGTCGAGTTCCCAAACTAAAGCATTTCACTTTAGTCAATCAAAAACATTACACTACGATCAACGTCGAGGCGTTAAGTTCATTATCTGCTAATACAGAAGTCACCCTAGATTCTTTATTAGAAGCTGGGATCCTTACTAGCAACAATGGACCGCTTAAAATTTTGGGCAATGGCGAAATTGGAGTTGCTCTAAATGTTAAAGCAGCAGCATTTACTAAAAGTGCAGCTCAAAAAATCGAGGCTGCTGGTGGTAATTGTGAAATTGTGACTAAGTAAGCGATCGCGATTGGTATATCATAAGGAACAGAGGCAGAAAGTTAAATTTATATAATATTTCTCCATAAATAACTTATTTAATACCAAGCATATACAAGAGGAACTGTATGGTTAGAGAAAAGACTCCATCAGCACAGGAGACATTTTTGCAAATGGCGCAGGCAGCAGGTCTGAGGGGCAGGC
The DNA here is from genome assembly GCA_015207195.1 of Pleurocapsales cyanobacterium LEGE 10410. GTDB lineage: Bacteria > Cyanobacteriota > Cyanobacteriia > Cyanobacteriales > Xenococcaceae > Waterburya. The sequence goes on along the minus strand of JADEXJ010000032.1, from coordinate 32,986 downwards.
TGCTGGTTACGATTGGTCTCTTGATATTAGTACGACTGGGGGTATTTATCCCCGTGCCAGGGATTAATCGAGATATTTTTGGCAACTTTATTAATAGTTCGTCAAATGCTTCAATAGTTGGGTTTCTAGATATTTTTACTGGTGGTGGTATTTCGGCTTTGGGAATTTTTGCCCTGGGAATTTTACCCTTTATTAATGCCTCTATTATTATGCAGTTGTTAGCAACTGCCATACCTAGCCTAGAAGATTTGCAAAAAAATGAGGGAGAAGCAGGAAGACGCAAAATCTCTCAGATAACTCGTTATGTTGCTCTAGGTGGGGCAATTATTCAGAGTTTCGGGATCACTCTAGGATTACTGGTCAATAATGGCATCATTGAAAGAAGCATCTTCCCCATTGGTGAGACAGTCTTGGCTCTAACCGCAGGTTCGATGTTTGTCATGTGGATCTCTGAGTTGATTACTGAGAAAGGAATCGGTAACGGTGCCTCACTACTAATTTTTGTCAATATCGTAGCTGTATTGCCTAAAACTTTAGGAAATACTATTGAATATGCTCAAAGTGGCGGAAGGGAAGCGATCGCTCAAGTTGTAATTCTGCTACTGGTCTTTTTGACCATGATTGTTGGCATCGTCTTTATTCAAGAGGGAACTCGTCGTATTCCGATTATTTCTGCCCGCCGTCAAGTTGGTAAAAGAGTATACCGTGAGAGAAGCAACTATCTTCCCTTGAGGTTAAACCAAGGAGGAGTCATGCCAATTATCTTTGCCTCTTCAGTCTTGTTCTTGCCTGCCCAGCTAATCGGATTTATACCTGGTGAAGGAGCAGTTAAAAACGTATTTACTAACATTGCAGCAGCGATCCAGCCTGGGAATTGGGCTTACATAGTAGTTTATCTGGTTCTGATTTTGTTCTTTAGCTATTTTTATGCTTCTTTGATCGTCAATCCGATTGATATGTCTCAGAATCTCAAAAAAATGGGTGCGTCTATCCCTGGGATCAGACCAGGAAAAGCTACTAGTGCTTATCTAGAGAAAGTCCTCAACCGTCTGACCCTATTGGGAGCAATCTTTCTAGGTTTAGTAGCCACTATTCCCACCTTGGTAGAGAGCGCAATTCCCGCAGGAACTACTGTCTTTAGTGGTTTTGGAGCGACTTCTTTGCTGATTTTGGTAGGGGTAGCAATCGATACGGCAAAGCAGATCCAGACTTATGTGATCTCTCAGCGTTATGAGGGCATGGTTAAGCAGTAAGCAAGCCGTATGTATAGTGACAATAGCAAGCCTTAACTTTTGATTCACTTTAGGTTTGCTATTTCCCATCCAAGTTTTAATAAAATAATATGGCAAAGCGATTAATATTTCTCGGTCCTCCTGGAGCGGGTAAAGGAACACAAGCACAAATACTATCAGAAGACCATCAGATTCCTCATATATCTACTGGAGATATTTTGAGAACAGCCGTTGCTAGAGAAACTCCTCTGGGTAAACAAGCTAAAGACTATATGGATCAAGGAGAGTTGGTTCCTGATGCTCTAATTCTCAATTTAATTCAAGATCGCTTATCTTACGAAGATACGGCTAATGGCTGGATCTTAGATGGATTTCCCCGAAATGTAAATCAAGCTGCTTTCTTGGAAGAATTGTTGGCTAAGCTAGGTCAAAATGCTGACTGTGTTCTGAATTTGTCAGTACCAGATGATGTTTTAGTTGAAAGATTGTTATCTAGAAAACGTAAAGATGATAATGAATCCACAATTCGTCGTCGCCTAGAAGTCTATCATCAAAATACCGTGCCAGTAATTGAATTTTATCAACAACGAAATTTAAAAACTATTGACGGCAACCAAAACATGGAAGCAGTGACTGAGTTACTAGGTCAAGCAATATCATGATTTTTGGTTTGAGTAATGTTCCCAGGGGAGCGATCAAACTTGGTAAAAAAGCCAGCATCAAAAATGCTGTGTACACTTTAAACAATTTGCTAAGTAAACAGATAAAAATTACCACCAACCAACTGACTGTATATTGATATTGAAAAGTAGCGGAGATAAATATTGGCTAAACAAGATTTGATAGAAATGGAAGGGACGGTGACAGAATCTCTTCCTAATGCAATGTTTCGCGTCGATCTGGATAATGGCTTTAACGTCTTAGCTCATATTTCTGGCAAAATTCGACGGAACTACATTAAAATTCTACCAGGCGATCGCGTCAAAGTTGAGTTGACACCTTACGATTTGACCAAAGGGAGAATAACCTATCGCCTCAAAAATAAGTAAGTTTATTGGACAGTAAATTTACTTTTTGACAAGAACATCAACTTATAGATATAATAATAGGCTTGCAGTGTGGCCAAAGTAAGGCATGAAAGTTAGACCATCAGTCAAAAAAATGTGTGAAAAGTGCCGTGTAATCAAAAGACGCGGACGAGTAATGGTGATCTGTAGCAGCAATCCCAAGCATAAACAACGTCAGGGATAATTGTCTACCATTATATTGCCAACTATTAAAGTAATAGGCACCAGACGAATAAAACTAGAATTAAGGAGTTAACAACGTGGCAAGGATTTCTGGCGTAGATCTTCCCCGTGAAAAGCGTGTGGAAATCGCGCTGACATATATTTTTGGGGTCGGTTTATCGCGAGCGCAAAAAGCGATCGCCGAAACTGGAGTCAATCCCGATACCAGGGTTCGAGATTTATCCGATGAAGATGTAACCAAGCTCAGAGCATACATTGAAGACAACTATCAGGTAGAAGGTGACTTGAGACGTTGGGAAGCAATGAATATCAAACGTCTGGCTGATATCGGTACTTACCGTGGTCGTCGTCATCGCATGGGCTTACCCCTAAGAGGTCAAAGAACTAGAACCAATGCTCGTACGAGAAGAGGTAGACGATTAACTGTAGCTGGTAAAAAGAAAGCTCCAGGTAAGAAGTAAGTAGCTAAAAAGCAGATCTAAAACAAGCAGATCAAGTATAACCACATCACAACAAAAGTAACATGGCGCAACCCAAAAGAAGAAGCGGCGCAAAGAAAAGCAAAAAAAATGTACCCAACGGTGTGGCTCATATCCAGTCCACATTCAACAACACCATCGTGACAATTTCCGACACTAGAGGAGATGTCATCTCTTGGTCTTCTGCTGGAGCAAGTGGTTTTAAAGGAGCTAAAAAAGGAACTCCTTTTGCTGCTCAGACAGCAGCCGATAGTGCGGGTAGAAGGGCAATGGATCAGGGCATGCGACAAGTGGAGGTCATGGTCAGTGGTCCTGGTGCTGGTCGTGAAACCGCGATTAGAGCATTACAAGGTGTAGGACTAGAAATTACGCTAATCCGTGACGTTACCCCAATACCTCATAACGGCTGCCGTCCGCCAAAAAGACGTAGAGTATAACCTTCAGTCAACAATTATTGGTAACCAGCAAGTTGTAAACCAATAGCCCAATTAATTTCTATTTCGATTTTCTATACCGCTTGTCTAATAGGAGGGATATCGGTCTGTGGCGCAATTTCAAATTGAGTGTGTAGAATCCAAAACCCTAAAAAATCAACATCAATATAGTAAGTTTATTCTAGAACCCCTAGAACGTGGACAAGGAACAACTTTAGGTAATGCCCTGAGAAGAGTGCTACTGTCAAATCTAGAGGGAGCAGCAGTCACGGCAATTCGCATCGGTGGCGGCATGGCGAAAGACGAAAGCAAACAAGAACATAAGTTTGGCTTTGCCACCCATGAATTTGCCACTATTGAAGGGGTCAGAGAGGACGTTTTAGAGATTATTCTCAACATGAAAGAGATCGTCCTCAAAAGCTACACCAATCAACCTCAAATCGGTCGGTTAGTAGCTACTGGTCCTGGAACGGTTACCGCAGCGCAGTTTGAGTTGCCTTCAGAAGTAGAAACCGTAGATTCTAGTCAGTACGTAGCTACTATTGCCGAAGGTACGAGTCTGGAAATGGAGTTTCGCGTTGAGAAAGGCAAAGGCTACCGCGCTGTAGAAAGAGGTAAAGAAGAAGGCAGTTCTTTAGATTTTCTGCAAATTGATGCTGTATTTATGCCAGTTATCAAAGTAAACTACAGCGTTGAAGACGCAAGAATCGATGGTTCAACTATCCGCGAGCGTTTGCTCATGGAGATTTGGACTAATGGCAGTATCAAGCCAGAAGAAGCTCTTTCCCAAGCAGCAGGAATTGTAGTTGACTTGTTCAATCCTCTAAAAGATCTAACTCTTGAAGAAATTCAAGACGAATATCAAGATGAAGAAGATCCAGCCAGTCAAATTCCCATTGAAGAATTACAGTTATCAGTTAGAGCCTATAACTGTTTAAAGCGAGCGCAAATCAATTCAGTCTCAGATTTACTTGATTACACTCAAGAAGACCTGTTAGAAATTAAAAATTTCGGACAGAAATCTGCTGACGAAGTAATTGAAGCCTTGCAGCAAAGATTGGGGATTACCTTAGCCCAAGAAAAATCAGGTAAGTAAATACAGTTTGCAAACTCTCAGTAGTATTAATCATGCGTCATCGATGTAAAGTAGCCAAACTAGGGTTACCAGCAGACCAAAGGAAAGCACTGTTGCGTTCCTTGGCAACAGAAATTATTCGTCACGGTCAAATCAAAACTACCAAACATCGTGCTAAAGCAGTACGTAGCGAGGTAGAAAGAATGATCACCCTCGCCAAAGATGGTTCTTTAGCTGCCAGAAGAAAAGCTCTTGGTTATATCTATGACAAAGAGCTAGTCAGCGAACTGTTTAGGGCTGTCAACGAGCGTTATGGCGATCGCAACGGTGGCTATACTCGGATCGTGAGAACTCAGCGTCGCCGTGGTGATAATGCTGAAATGGCGATTATCGAACTGGTTTAACTGGACATGAGATGAATGGTTGTGAAGTGCCAATCTGAAGCAAAGTTGACAAATAGAGTAGCTTTAGTGATTCAGTATTTAGGAACCAACTTCCATGGCTGGCAAAGGCAACCAGATCGAGTTAGTGTTCAGGGATGTATCGAAAAAGCAATTTCAGAGGTGGTTGGCTATCCTGTAAAAATTCATGGTGCAGGAAGGACTGATGCGGGAGTTCATGCAGCAGCCCAAGTAGCCCACTTTGAATATGAAGGACCGATACCAGCTGATAAATGGGCAAAGATCATTAATGCCAGACTGCCTGAGGGGATACTAGTTAGAGCTTCAGCTTGGGTTGCTGCCGATTGGCACGCTAGATTTTCGGCGATCTGGCGACGTTATCGCTATACCATTTATACTGGAGAGCGACCAAATGTGTTTGTCAGTCAAACTTGCTGGCACTACTATCAGTCTAGATTACAAGATTCTTTAATTCGGACAGCTGTTAGCTCTTTACTGGGAGAACACGATTTTTCAGCTTTTAAAAGGACTGGTTCAGATAGAACAGATTCTTTAGTAGAGGTACAGGCTGCTGAATGCTATCGTCAAGGAGCATTTTTATATCTGGAGATTCAGGCAAACAGCTTCTTGTATGGCATGGTTCGTTTGCTGGTAGGAATGTTAGTGGAAGTGGGAATGGAAAAGCGATCGCTCGAAAGTTTTATCGAGATTTGGCAAAATCAACGTCGGGAAGAGGTTAAATATTCTGCCCCTGCTAAAGGATTGTGTTTACTTAGAGTTGGCTATCCCGATTTTCCCTTTGACCGACACCTGTGGTTCGACACTCAGCCAAACTTTGTTCTCGGCTCGGTCACAGATTATTCTTTGAGTTGAGTCAATTATCCTCATCGGAAAATTATCTAAAACCTACCTTAGTCTAATTTAACTATGCCACGAACGCCTACATAATTCTATTGAAAACAATTTAAGAAATACTATTGTACAAAAGATGAACAAAACTCCCTTACCAACTAAAGAAACTCTAGAACAGAAATGGTATGTAGTTGATGCCGAAGGACAACGCCTGGGTCGTCTAGCCACAGCAATAGCTATGATTTTACGCGGTAAAAACAAGCCTAGCTATACTCCCCATATGGATACTGGAGACTTCGTGATTGTAATCAACGCCGAAAAAGTCGTAGTCACTGGAAGAAAAAACGAACAAAAGCTTTATCGTCGTCACTCTGGCAGACCTGGAGGGATGAAAACCGAGACTTTTGACCAGTTACAGCAGCGAATTCCCAATCGAATTATTGAAAAAGCTGTTAAAGGAATGCTGCCCAAAAACGCGATGGGACGCAAGCTATTTACCAAGCTAAAAGTCTATGCAGGAGCAGATCATCCCCATACTGCTCAAACTCCTGAAACTTTAAACATCAATACTATTCCCGTGAGGAACTAAAACATGGAAGGAACACAAGAAAAAGTAGTGTACTGGGCTACAGGTCGTCGTAAATCAGCGATCGCCAGAGTCCGTTTAGTACCTGGTGAAGGTAAACTTATAGTTAATGGCAAGGCGGGCGAAGACTATTTTAATCGGATTCCCAGCTATCTCATGTCCATCAAAGGACCTTTGGAAACTTTAGGTTTTGAAAACGAATACGATGTATTGGTAAATGCTCATGGTGGCGGTTTAACAGGTCAAGCGGATGCTGTTAAACTAGGAGTAGCCAGGGCGTTGTGCCAACAAGACCCCAACAACCGCCAACCTTTAAAAACAGAAGGTTATCTGACTCGCGATCCTCGTTGTAAGGAACGGAAAAAGTATGGTTTGAAGAAAGCTCGTAAAGCTCCTCAATTCTCCAAACGATAATTTTAAAAAAAGTTTTTAGCTCTTGGTCATCAGCTGTAGCTTAAAAACTAAGTACGAATCTATACCTTTAATTAATGATCTGCACTTTCAAGTCAGTTGATGGCTATCGATCACAGTAACCAACAATTATTCGAGGAAAAAACAAAATGCCCAAACCCGATATACATCCTACTTGGTATCCAGATGCCAAAGTTATTTGTAACGGTGAAGTCGTAATGACCGTAGGTTCAACCCAACCTGAAATCAATGTTGATGTTTGGTCTGGCAATCATCCTTTTTATACTGGTACACAAAAAATTATTGATACTGAAGGAAGGGTCGATCGCTTTTTGCGTAAGTACGGTATGCTCGATGCTAGTAACGATTCTGAATCTAGCGCAGAAAAATAGCTATTTAACACAAATTAAATACCCAGTAGTTAGCTTTTATTGACCGCGAACAAGGACGAAGTTTCCTCGCCATCTCTAATCGCGGTGTTGACTACTGGGTTTGTTGTATTATAGGGAATTTTTTAAAAAACTATCCGATCTTGAGAGATTAACCATGGCAGAAGCCTACTTACTAGATAAACTAAAGTCTGTAGAACAGACTTTTCAAGAACTTACCCATCGTCTGGCAGATCCAGATATTGCGACTAATCCCGATGAATTACAAAAAGTTGCCAAAGCTCGTGCCTCTTTGGAAGAAACAGTTGTAGCCTATGGACAATGGCAGCAAGCGACGGAAGAACTGGTAGGGGCAAAAGAAATTTTTAAGGAAGCTAGCGACCCTGAGATGAAGGAAATGGCTAGTTTAGAGGTTGGTGAATTAGAAGAGCAAATTGCCAAGCTAGAAAAAAAGCTCAAAGTTTTACTATTGCCTCGCGATCCCAATGATGATAAAAACATCATGCTAGAAATTCGTGCGGGAACGGGGGGTGATGAAGCTAGCATTTGGGCTGGTGATTTGGTGCGAATGTATTCGAGATATGCTGAGGAGCAAAACTGGAAGGTCAGTCTTCTCAGCGAGTCGCCAGCGGATATGGGTGGTTTTAAAGAAGCTATCTTAGAAATTACGGGAGATTCAGTATATAGCAAGCTGAAGTTTGAGGCAGGGGTGCATCGAGTGCAGCGAGTCCCCCAAACAGAAACAGGAGGCAGGGTACACACTTCCACCGCTACCGTAGCGGTAATGCCAGAAGTAGACGATGTAGAAGTAGAAATTGACCCAGGAGATATCGAGCTAAAAACCGCTCGTTCTGGTGGTGCTGGAGGTCAAAACGTTAATAAGGTAGAAACTGCCGTAGATTTGATTCACAAGCCAACGGGGATTAGAATTTTTTGTACCGAAGAGCGATCGCAGCTACAAAACCGCGAACGGGCAATGCAAATTTTACGTGCCAAACTATATGAGATCAAGCTAGCCGAACAACAGCAGGAAGTTAGGGGTTTAAGGCGATCGCAGGTAGGAACGGGAGCGCGTTCGGAGAAAATTCGTACCTATAACTATAAAGACAATCGCATTACCGACCATCGTTTAGGACAAAACTTTGCCTTAGCTAACTCCTTGGAAGGTGATATCGATGTCATGATTCAGTCCTGTATTTCTCAAGATCAGCAAGAAAGATTAGAGGAATTAGCCAGTTCTCCAGATACTGCCCAGGTTCTCAATTAAATTTGTCGATCGTTGTGGAGATTGTCGTTGTCATACTTGATAAAATATCGCAAGATGTTGGTGGCAATCTTTATTTAATAGAGCAAAATAATGGCATTTCCTAATCTGAAATCTATTAATTTTATTGTTACAAAACTTCCCAAGCGCAAACGCTACTGGCTTGTTTCTTGGGTGATTTGGATGGCGATCGCCCTACCTGCTAAAGCAATAGAGTTGAGGGTAGCAATTGAAAAGGAAGTCTCTAGTCTTAAGGTCGGTAGTTCTACAACAGCTATAGTTAGAGATGGGACGGGTCAGGAAATTGGCGAACTTACTCCTTTGTCTTCTCTAGCAGCAAAGCCTAAAGGACAAGGCATCACGATTAACAATCGAGTCAAGGCAAAAGAATTAATTATTGAGCCACAAGGGGATGGTTATGTCTGGATTGGCGATCGCTGGTATCGCGGGCGAACCCGTTTAATTCGTCAGGGAAATAGACTGACTGCAATTAATCACGTCGATCTAGAACATTATTTGTATAGTGTTGTCGGGGCAGAAGCAGTTTCTACTTGGCCACTCGAAGCTCTCAAGGCTCAGGCGGTCGCTGCCCGTTCCTATGCTTTATACAAACGCAATACGGCAGCAAACAGTATTTATGATGTTGATTCTACTGTTAGTACTCAGGTCTACAAGGGTTTAGACAGCGAATACACTACTACTCACGAGGCGGTTGACGGTACACTCGGTCAAATTATGACCTACAACAACCAAGTTATTCTGGCAGCCTTCCATTCTTCCTCTGGCGGATATACAGAAAATGTCGAGGATATCTGGTCTTCTCCCTTGCCCTACCTCAGATCGGTAGTAGATTACGACCATGAATCTCCAGTGTTTGAGTGGCAACAAATAGTTCCAGTTAGTCGGATTCGGAATTTGGTTGCTGGTGTTGGACGAATTAGAGGTTTACGTCCAGAACAGATGACTCCTCGCGGTCGAGTAATCACAATGAGAGTTACAGGCGATCGCGGTACGGCAACCGTTAGCGGTAAACAGTTACGTCAAGCTCTCGATCTTCGCAGTACCCTATTTCGCGTTTCTACTGACGGCAAAAATCTTCGAGTTAAAGGAAGAGGTTTTGGTCATGGATTAGGTCTGAGTCAGTGGGGTGCTTATTATTTGGCAAAACAAGGAGTTGATTACCACAAAATTCTGGCTCATTATTATCAGAGTGCCGACCTGAGCCAATTAGAACAAGAACAATAAGTATAGATTTCATCTGAGAACAAGATATTATTATTTTGCCTCAACCTGAGTTCGTTAATTAACCTGAGTTCGGGTTAAGCTGAAACCTTGATTGAACAAGCACTCTTCACCGAGAATTTTCTGGTTTAATTACTGGCGCCGGCTTCATCTGGGATGCTTCAAAAGCTAATGGCTAATAGCTAACCTAACCAGTCAATTGTCTTATCCCGAACTGACGTTAATTATGATGAGCTTCAGTTCCGTTGTCTTGGGTTATCAGGCGATCGCATTATTCCGCAGCTAGAGCGATCGCTAAGGATACCGAGACCGAAGGGAATCCTTTAGGGCTTTGCATATGCTTTGGTACAAGGGAACTGGAAACTCCGAACGAACTTCGACCAATAAGTAGCTTTTATTTTTGTGTTTAATACATACAATGTTTTTTACAAACCTTAATACATTATACTTTTATTAACAATTGTTTTTATTCGCAAAAATTTACTATGGTAGCTCAATTTCCCTGGCTCACCGCGATTGTTTTTTTTCCACTGCTAGCTGCTACAGCAATTCCTCTTCTTCCCGATAAAGGAGGTAAAATTGTTCGCTGGTATGCCCTTGGTGTCGGGATTGCAGACTTTGTTTTGATGGTCTACGGGTTCTGGAATAATTACGATCCTAACAATGCTCAGTTTCAGCTAGCTGAAAACTACAGCTGGATTCCTCAGTTGGGTATTAGCTGGTCGGTATCCGTTGATGGAATATCTGCACCCCTAGTTTTACTAGCGGGATTTGTCACGACCCTGGCGATGTTATCCGCCTGGCAGGTAGACCGAAAACCCCGTTTATTTTATTTTCTAATGTTGGTGCTGTACTCGGCACAGATAGGAGTCTTTGTTGCTCAAGATATATTATTATTTTTTATCATGTGGGAGCTAGAATTAGTTCCTGTATATCTATTGGTTTCAATTTGGGGTGGTTCCAAACGTCGTTACGCAGCCACTAAATTTTTACTCTACACCGCAGCAGCTTCCATATTTATTTTGGTAGCAGGGTTGGGCATGGCTTTTTATGGCGATAATCTTACCTTCGATCTTACTGCTCTGGCTTTAAAAGACTATCCTTTGGCTTTAGAGCTTCCTTTGTATGCTGGATTATTAATTGCCTTTGGGGTCAAATTAGCCATTTTTCCCCTACACACTTGGTTGCCTGACGCTCATGGCGAGGCTTCTGCGCCAGTATCAATGATTTTGGCTGGTGTGCTTTTAAAAATGGGTGGTTATGGTTTAATTCGCTTCAATATGGAGTTATTGACCGATGCACATATTTACTTTGCTCCTGTGTTGGCAACATTGGGTGTAATTAATATTATTTACGGTGGCTTTACCTCTTTTGGGCAAACCAACATGAAGCGACGTTTGGCATATTCCTCCGTCTCTCACATGGGATTTGTCTTATTGGGGATCGCGTCCTTTACCGACATAGGTACTAGCGGAGCAATGCTGCAAATGTTATCCCACGGTTTGATCGCCTCGGTGCTGTTTTTCCTCACAGGGGTAACTTACGATCGCACCCACACTCTATTTATGGATCGAATGGACGGTATTGCCTTGGTAATGCCTAAAGCTTTTGCTCTATTCACCGCAGGGGCAATGGCTTCTCTGGCTCTTCCTGGAATGAGTGGTTTCGCCAGTGAAATTGCTGTATTTTTAGGAATTACCAGCAACAATGTCTACAATCCCACTTTTTCTACCATGCTGGTTTTTCTGGCAGCAGTGGGAATTATTATGACACCGATCTATTTACTATCGATGTTGAGACTGGTGTTCTTTCATTCCAACGAAGCCTTGGCTTGTGACATTGACATAGAAAAACTAAAAAATCCTACTAATGATGCAGCCGTTTGTTTTGGGAACAACTGCGCCTTACCTGAAGAAGCTCCTTTTGATGATGCTAATCCTAGAGAGATCTTTATTGCAGCCTGTTTCTTGGTCTTAATTGTAAGTATTGGTATTTATCCCAAGCTGGCTACTCAGATGTACGATGCCAAAATAGTAGCAATTAATGCTCAAGTCCACCAGTCTCAAATAGCGATCGCTCAACAAAAACAACCTACTGTGGTTCAGGTAGCAAGCGTCAATAGAATGCAGTAATACCGTTCCAATAAGCTAAAAGTTTTTTAATCAAAAATCTCATCTACATAAAAAACGCTCCTCTTAGGAGGAGTGTTTTGTTTTTTCTGTCATCAAAAAAATGCGAGTTCGGTTAAATTACCAAAGTAATTGGCACGATTATATAAAAACCAAATTCATTTAAAATCAAGCAACATTTTAGTTTCTGTTGTGGTTAATTCTCGCCACTGTCCTGGCTGCAAACCCGTGAGATTTATTTGTCGTGAATGACTACCTAATGAAACTCTAATTAATCTGAGGGTGGGAAAACCCACCGCAGCAGTCATTCGTCTTACCTGACGGTTACGTCCTTCGGTAAGAGTCATTTCTAGCCAACAGGTAGGGACAGATTGGCGATCGCGGATTGGCGGAATACGAGGCGGTAGATCGGGTTCACTTGGTAATAGACGTACTCTTGCTTTGCGGGTACGATAGTTTTTGATTTTGACACCGTTACGTAATCTATTTAAAGCAAAATCGTCGGGAATACGCTCCACCTGGACATAATAAGTACGCGGATGGGCAAACTTTGGATTAGCCAAACGATGTTGTAGTTGCCCATTATTAGTTAGCAACAATAATCCTTCACTATCTAGATCTAATCTACCAACAGGATAAACCTCAGGAATAGGAATATAGTCTTTTAAAGTAGGGCGAGGGTGTTCACTGCGATCGCTAAACTGACACAACACTCCGTAGGGTTTATAAAACAGAATATATTTCATTTTGCTCGATGTTAATTTAATACAAGCAGTCGGTGTGTCTACAAACCCCTACTTCAAACATTTTCATCTTCAAACTTATAGCCGACACCTACTACTGTTTTGATAAATGTAGGATTGGCAGTATCAGGTTCAATCTTTTTACGCAGTCTTCTTATATGAGTATCGACTACTCTTTCATCGCCAAAAAAATCATTGCCCCAAAGCTTATCGATCAATTGGGTGCGACTCCAAACGCGACCAGGATAGCTGAGAAACGTAGAGAGTAAATTAAATTCGAGTGTAGTGAGATCTAATTCCTCAAGGGTTTGGGAATCTAGCTGTCTGGTAGCTAAACGTTGGTCTGAATCGACAGCAAAATGCTTGGTGCGGTAGGTATGAGAACTATCTTCCTGAACTCCATGACGTAAGCTACGGCGCAATAAAGCTCTAACTCTGGCAACTAATTCCCTAGGACTAAAGGGTTTGACTAAATAATCATCTGCCCCCGTAGATAGTCCAATTACCCGATCTATTTCTTCACCTCTAGCGGTAAGCATCAAAATATAAGGATCTTTATTATATGGCTGCTGACGAATACGAGTACATACTTCCAGTCCATCCAAACCAGGAAGCATCAGATCGAGAATCACCACATCGGGTTGTTGCTGTTTAAATATATCTAACGCAGTCAATCCGTCATTGGCAATTCGACAAGAAAAGCCTTCTCGAACTAGAGTTTGTTCAATTAATTGAGCAATTTCTTGCCCGTCTTCAACAATGAGAATTTCCATCTAAGATTCAGAATAAACGTTTTTTAACTAGGTTTGGTAGATTCTGCAACTACACCACTAATAGCAGAAAGAAGTATCCAAATAGTAGTGTTCACTCTTAAATCGAAAATAGACACGTCTGTCAGATTAAACAGAATGCAGGAGGCAAAGGCGACCAAATAGCTAAAAAAGATTGGCTTAAAGTTACTATCAGACCAGTTAATGAATAATATTGTTGCCTGGGTCATAATTGAACCAACAATCGCCATCAGCAACAACGTGCTGATAATTCCTGTCTCTGCACCTAACATTAAAAATAGATTGTGGGGATGCCCAAGCCAGAAATTCGTTTTAGATTGATAGATCGGAGAAAAGTTGCGTAGACCCCAACCAAGCAAAGGACGTTGTTCGATTAAATCCCAGCAAAACTGCCATTGAGTTAGGCGTAACTTTTCAATTGAGACGCTAGAATACGACTGACTTGATAGTCTTAGCCAAATAAAAGCAGGAACAATCTGTCGTAGCTGGGTACTGTCTGAGTTTGGGGCAAAAAATATCCAGAGAATTACCGTAGTAGCAATCCCTGCTATCCATAAGCAGTAACGCCAACCTAGATAAATAGCATAAGCTACCAAAATAATGAGAGATAGTCCCCAGGCGTTACGAGAGCTAGTAAGAACTAAACCGCCAAAATCGAACAGTAAAATTAGGCTCAATAACGCTAGCACTACGTAAGCGTGTTTGGTAGTTGATTTTTGTTGCCAGCTTTGCCAGATTTCTAACCATAAACCTAATGTCAAGGCAAAGGCGATCGTCAGATAAATAGCTAAAAAATTAGAATTGATAAATACTGCCGACATTCTTCCCTGGGGTACTCCTTGGGAAACTAGTTTCCAGCCCAAAATGGACTCGATAATAGCAGGAGTCTCCCAAGCAGCATACAGCTGACCAAAACCTAACATAACAATTGGTAAGGAAGGAAAGATCAACAGCCAAGATAGCTGCCTGAGTTGGACGGGTTTACGAATTAAAACTCTCAGAGCCATAAATAGAGCGAAAAACGGCAAGAAGTTAGCCAACCCCAACCAAGACTCTTGAGGTCGAGCAGCAAAAGCAGAACTAATAATTAGTAAGCCAGCCAAAATTACCCAACCTTGGTTGAGACGCTCTGCAATAATTTGTCTATAGTGACCGTGCCAAACTTTGATTAAAACTACTAACAGCCCAACTATTCCTGCTGCGGGAAACAGGGGCAGAAGCAGGACACTAATGCTCAAGCACAACCATGTCCGCACCAATCGTTGTTGATTATCTATTGAATAATTCCTCGCATTGATTGAATAACTGGAGAAAAATTTATACCAAATAATCAGAGTTAGACGCTGGTACTAGGGCAAATCCTGTAATCCATTGTCAGGAGTATTAGAAACTTGTCTTTGTAAATCAACAAACGACTGATTGTAGTCAGTGATTGAAGAAAGCAAATTACCACGAGCTGTAGTTAATTCAGTTTGGGCATCAATTACGTCAGTTTGAGTCCCTACCCCAGCCTGGAAACGCAATCTAGCCAAACGTAGGCTTTCTTCTGCCAATTCCACTTCTTTGGTAGCAGTACCAATATTCTGTTGATTGGACTCCAATTGATAATAAGCCTGTTCGACGGCAAAACGGATTTGATTACGCTGATTAGCAAACCGAGTTTCAGCAAGTTCAGCATCTCTTTGAGACTGTTCGGCAGCAGCACGAGCTGCCCCACCATCGTATAGTCTCCACTGCAAATTCAAGCCTACGCTATAGTTATCGCTAATATCAAAGTCATCTTCAAAGTCATCACTTGTCGAATAGTTAGCACTAGCAGACACTGTAGGTCTAATAGTTGATAGAGCAATTGTTTGTTGTTCTTCGGCAATTTCTCTTTGTAGCAATTGCTGTTGTAGCTCAGCACGGTTTTGAAAAGCCTGCACGATAGTTTCTGCTAAAGCCAAATCCCAAGTACCAGCTTCTTCGATCGCATCGGCGGTAGAAAGGTCGGCACTATGGTCAATGCTGAGGGTTTCTGCTAGCTGTCGGCGGGTGATATTTTGATTGGCTATGGCAGTAGTAAGTCTTCTTTGTGCTTGGGCTAATTCTACTTCTGCGGTCAAAATATCAAATCTGGTACCCAATCCCGCTCTTTCTAAGAGTTGAGCATCTCTTAAAGTTTGAGAAGCATCTTCCACCGCAGCCCGCTCAATTTCAACTTGAGCATCACTATTTTGTAAATCGTAGTAATCGCTTGCGGTTTCAAGTCGAGTCTGTTCGACAACCGTTTCCAAATCTAGCTCCGTACTACGCAATTGCTTTTCAGCAGCGCGAATGCTTGCACCTCTGAGTCCACCGTCATAGATATCATAGTTGAGTCCTAAGCCCGTACTAAATTCAAAGCTACTATCGCTAGTATCTAGCAGACTCTCTTCTGGTATTCCTCCTTCAATTCTTTGCTCGGTTATGCTGTCGAAAAAAGCACTATTACCATAAGTTAATCCGCTACTCAGGTCTAGGGTAGGATAGAGTGCTGCTCTTTCTTGTCTTAATACTGCTGATGCACGATCTACCTGAATTCTGGCTTCTTCTATTTCTTTATTATTCTTCAGCGATAGTTCGATCGCCTGCTCTAAAGTAATCGGTTGTTGAACATTGACCTCAACTTCAGTTGGCTGGGTAGGAAAGGATAAGGGGTTAGCACTAGGATTGATTTGCTCTGTATTAGAAACTGGCTGTTGAGCAGGTTTAATAATTTCTGGTGCTGCCTCTTCTGTGTCCGTTGACTGAGCTACCCGTTCGGGGTTTAAAGGAAAGAAATTACCGCTAGAATTTGAGAGCTGAATGTTTTTGTCAGCTTGCTTGCCAGACAAAGATAATGCAGAAGCGGATGAGAAAACTTTTTTAGCTTGACTGTGTTTGTTTGATTTAAAATTAGCAATATTTTCGGCGGTAGCCGAGGTGATATTGCCGAACGCGATCGCTGCGCCCATACTGACTACTTTGATAAATTTATTTTTAACCACTCCTCACTCCTCATTAAAATACTAAATTCTATACTCGCTATTGTGATGGTGACTTTAGTTTTGTCAACTCTTCTTAAACAGAGCAATAGAACAATCCATTCTAAAATTAAGATGTAACCATTAAATTTTAGTTACCTAACCAGTTTCTATGTCGAATATGTAACTCGAAACAGCAACAATTTTAATATTTTACTAAGCTGATTAGCGGTACATCAGGAAGTTTTTCTTTGCCACCCAAACCCAATAATTCAATGACAAAAGCAAAACCAATTACCTCCGCTTCAATTTGAGCTAATAAATCGGCAGTAGCCTTTGCCGTTCCCCCCGTAGCCAGCAGATCGTCAACCACTAATACCTTTGACCCAGGCGCGATCGCATCTTGATGAATTTCTAGCCGATCTGTACCGTATTCCAAATCATAAGTAGCAGAATGTACTGGAGCAGGAAGCTTTCCAGGCTTGCGTACGGGAACAAAACCAGCATTTAGCTGATAAGCCAAAGGAGTAGCAAAAATAAAGCCTCTCGACTCCATGCCAATTATATAGTCGGGTATTAAGTTTGCTGTTTGACACTGCTCGGTTAGGTGATCGATAGTGTAGCGTAAACCTTCGGGATTATTAAGTAATGTGGTTATATCCCGAAAGAGAATTCCTGGCTGGGGAAAATCGGGAATATCACGAATCAAAGATTTGAGTTCCATTTCTTAAACATCTATAAAATTAGATTAGACTGGTTTTTGAGCAAGACAGCTATGGCATCATAGCACCAGAGATTACTGTTTTAATTTGTTATCCTCGACAAAGAACAATCATAGATAACTAGAATATGGACTTAAGTTTACAATGAGCCAATCTGCAATAGAATCCGATTTTTCTCCAGTAGACAGCCCAGCCTCAATTTTAAATACTTTACCAGACATATCTATTCCTGCTAAAGGATGTTCTCCTCGTACTCAACAACAAATCGATCTGCTATTGCTGGCTCTAGAAGCTTTGGAGCTAGGAGCTTCAGAACAGATGCTGGCGATCGCACGACAATTAGGTGTGGATGAGATTGTCAAAAATCGTGTTAATCTTTGGCGTTTGCGCTGTAGTAACCCTTGGCGACGTTCCTATACTAGAGATTATTTGAGTCTCGATCAGGCTAAGGCATTGGTAATTATTGCTGCTTATCGAGCTAGAGATCTCATGGTGATTATTAGACAGCTACTGCTGGCAGAACAGCAAATGCGAGAGAAAAATTTTCCTCTCGATAATCATTTTCGCCTTTCTGAATATTTGGAAAGATTTCGCGCTCATTTTCGTAGTCGAATGAACTCTCGTCGTGCTAAGGTATCAGCCTATATTGCCTCGGAAGAACAGCTAAATGAATTAGCTTTATCACTATTAGATAAGCTACTGTTTTGTACTGGAACCAGAGGAATGCAACGAGTTTGGTTTAGTTTGTTTGATGGAGAAGTGACGTAAAAATGAGTACTAAACGACAGTATAGTTTGCCCAACTGCAATCTGATTTTAGAAGGTTTGGAAGATGCAAACACAGAAAGCGTTGATATCTTGGATGGGCGATCGCCTATGTCTATTTTGATTAACGCAGAATGTTACTTTCTCAAATCTAATCAAAAATTGAGCGGTGGTAGTGTCTTTTTAAAAAACTTATCTCGTGCCGTTAGTAATTATGCCCAGGAATTTCTCAGCGGTTTCCCTCAGTCTCATCATAAAGACACTGCTGAATATCCTCATGTCTCCCTCGCCAAAGTTGACGACCAACATCTCCATCGCCTCGTTGTCGAACCCGAACCTGAGACGGGAGAAACTAAAACAGAAATCGACTTGACGACGGTAGAGTTATTCGACTTGGTTGATGCGATCGATCAATTTTATGTCGATCGCGCTACTTTACCAGATATGACTTTAGAATTGCAGTCGGTTAGTAGACGCTATCGTAAGCCAGAACAGCCCCTAACAGAAAGATTGACCCCTGTGGCAATTGGCTTTACTAGTTTGGCGATCGCAGCAGGAGCATTCTTAGTAATTCCTCCCCCCGCAACACGTCCCCCAGAATCCAATCCAGTAAACGAATCAACTGAGATCGAGCGGACAGAAACCGACACTACTCCAGCAGATGAAGAGCCAAATTCCCCACCAGATAATTAAACAAGTTGAAAGTTAAGCAGCGAACGTGCTAAATCTGGTTGAGTATCCTGGCTGTTGGCAACTTGAAGCGCAATTAAATAGGATTTATTAGCTAAAATCAATATACTTAACATATGTATAAGATTCTAAATAAATATATTGATAATGCCCCAAACTGCTTTAAATCTGATTGCGGTAGGAATTTTCCTCATGACCATGACTTCCTTGCTTGGTCCAATCTTTAATATCCCTCCTGTAGTTCCTGCTGGTGTTACCTTCGGAATTTTGGGTCTGGCTACAGCAGATACCTTAAGTTGGAACAGTCGAGGTGTTTCTCTGTTGCTCGACTTGTTTGCTTCTGCTCAACAACGCCAGCGTATTATTAACCATGAGGCAGGACATTTTCTCACCGCCTATTTTTTGGGTATTCCCATCGCAGGCTACACGTTAACTGCCTGGGAAGCTATTAGACAAGGACGGTTGGGTTTAGGTGGAGTCAATTTTGATACTCAAACCCTCACCGCCGAACCTTTCGATCTAGAGAAAATGCGTTTAACACTAGACCGCTTTTGTACGGTTTGGATGGCAGGAGTGGCTGCGGAAAAAATTACTTATGGCGATGCTCAAGGTGGTGCTGAAGATCGGCAACAGTTGAGACAGGCTTTAACTATGGCAGGGTTACCAGAAATAGGTCATGCTCACAAAGAACGTTGGGCGCAACTGCAAGCAGCTAACCTATTAACTAGGCATCAAAAAACTTATGAAGCCCTAGTAGAAGCAATGGAACAACGAGCTTCTGTTGAAGAATGCTACAGAGTCATCCAGCAGTGTTGTGATAGCGAAAGCGAACAATTAGCAGCTAACAATTAACGTTGGGCTGTTGAAATCGAGAGACATCTCGAATTACTTTTACCCAGCCATCGGCAACGGATTGTAAAATGCGATCGCCTTTTTCTTTAGTAGCAGTCGTGGCATCCCCCATAACTCCGCTGTGGCTTAATTCTTGGGTTAGCCAGGAAAAAGGTAGCTTACCTTCCATGTCTAATAAACTATCTTGTGGTACTTGAGGATATTCCGTTACCGCTCGCTCCATTTTGACTTGTTCGGGTAACAAAGAGAGCATAATACTGGTTTCTGCATCTCCTGCATGGATACCATATTCTCGTTCCTTATCGGTCAGTAATTCTCCAGCAATATGAGGTACTCGCCAGGTAAACAAAGGAAATACGGCAAAATCTGGATGTTCTTGATGAATATCCCTCGCAGCTATTTCCATAACCTGTGGCTGTCCTCCATGAGAATTCATCAGTACCAGCTTGCGGAAGCCCGAACGATAGATGCTGACTGCCATTTCTTTAATTACTGCCAATAAAGTAGTGGCATTAAGGGTAATCGTGCCAGGAAAACCCCAGTGTTCGTTAGATTTTCCGTAATAAAGACAGGGCAAAGCGTAAGCAGCAACCTCAGGTTCTAGCTGCTCTAAAGCCCTACCCAAGACTCCTACACTAATCGCAGAATCTACCGCTAAGGGCAAATGAGGACCGTGTTGTTCGATCGCCCCCACGGGTTGAATAATGACTACATTTTGCTTATCGGGCATCTGCTCTATTTCTTGCCAAGTCAAGTAAGGAAAGTATCTTTGAGGCGGAATAAAACCGTGCATCATGAGAAATTACCGTCAATCTTATTTTTGTTAGTCTAGGAGGTGTTTTAGTCAACCGATTGGCGACATGACAAACGTTATAATTGCTTAAAACCTTTATTACTAATTTAAACAACACCTTTGATGATTAAAAACTTATTGCGTCTACTCGCTACCTCTACTAGTTTTGTAGCCTTATTATTAATCGCCAATCTAGCTGTGGTGATTACTCCCGTAAACAATTTAGCTCAAGCTGAACCATCTTTTTCTAGCTTAAATCTTCTTAGTCCATCTTTACAATTAATTAGCAGCGATCGCCATACTCTGACAAATCATTTGGGCTGTTCTTGTGCAACGTGTACCCAAAGCGTAGCTCAAATTAGCCGTAATATTTAACAACTATTTCTCATACCAGCCAGAAAATATCGATATGCTGGTAAAGCTTGATCTAGCACTTCTCATTGCAATCTCGTTCTCTATATTGATAACCCAAATACCGAACTCTTAATACCAAACTATTGTTTATTAGCTGAACTTGAAAGGCAACTTGTCGATCACAGTTCAGTTTTTTATTGATTATTATCAGCAGCACAATATTAACGAATTTTAGGATTGAAAGGAGCAAAAATTCTCCACTAGGCAAACTTCCTCTCGTGATTTGGATACAACCCCACAATGGATATACTCACTAATCTACGACGTTTGACTTAAAGCACTGTTTATAGAGAAAATAAATATTTAGCGGTAAGTTAATCGCCGTTAGCCAATCGAGAAAGTGCGATCGCGCCTTAAACAAATATATTAAAAATGCCAGACAAGATTATAGTTATCGGTGCGGGTTGGGCGGGTTTGGGTGCAACATCCCATTTAGCACAGCAGGGTTATGAGGTAACTCTTTTAGAAGCAGCACCGTATCCAGGGGGTTTAGTTGCGGGTTGGAAAACTCCAGGGGGAAGATCCGTTGAAGGGGGAATTCACGGGTTTTGGTATCCCTATCGCAATATTTTTAGCAAGGTAAGAGAATTGGGACTCGATCCTTTTACTCGTTTCACGCGATCGTCTCAGTATTCCCCAGCGGGGTTAGAAGTAGAATCGCCCATTTTTCAGGATGAACCCCGTTTGCCCTCTCCTCTAGGCACTTTTATCTATACTAGGTTCCAGCGTTTACCTTTAAGCGATCGCCTTTCTGCTTTACCATTACTATATTCGGTAATAGATTTTGACAACTCTGATGAAGCTTGGCAACGTTACGACAAAATAACCGCCAGGGAGTTATTTAAGCAGTATGGAGTTTCCGAACGACTTTACAAAGAATCGTTTGAACCGATGTTGCTGGTAGGTTTATTTGCCCCAGGGGAACAGTGTTCGGCAGCAGCAGCCTTGGGGATGCTTTATTATTTCATTCTGGCGCATCAGCCCGACTTTGACGTGGTGTGGTGTCGCGGTACTGTCGGTGAAAAAATCTTTAAACCTTGGATTGCAGAAATCGAACAGGCTGGGGGAAAAGTACTAACTAATAAACGAGTCAGCGATATTGCGATCGACGAGTCTGGGAAAGCCACGGGGGTAATGTGTGGCGAAGAATTTTTTGCTGCGGATGCGATTATCTCTGGAGTCAGTATTACGGGAATGAAGAAAATTGTCTCTAGCAGCAGCACTCTCAATAATTACGCACAATTCCGCGATTTAGCTAACCTCAAAGGCATTGATGTTTTAGCCACCCGTCTGTGGTTCGATCGCAAGATCGATATTCCTTTACCTTCCAATGCTTGCTTTGGTTTTGATGCCACAACGGGCTGGACGTTTTTCGATCTCAACGATCTTCACGATGAATATCAGAATGAACCCAATACAGTCATCGAAGCGGATTTTTATCACGCTAACCAACTGTTATCGATGACTGACGAGCAAATTATTAACAAAGTACACCGCGATGTTGCTACCTGCATTCCTGCTTTTAGTGCAGCCAAAGTAATCGACAGTAGCGTAATTCGCGTTAAAGAGGGTGTGACTCACTTTTTTCCTGGTAGCTATCAGCATTTACTCTCGGCAAAAACCGATATTCCCAATCTATACATGAGTGGCGATTGGATTGTTACCCGTCATGGTTCTTGGTCGCAGGAAAAAGCCTACGTTACGGGTTTGGAAGCTGCTAACTTAGTTATCGATCGCTTTGGCAGCGGTCAGAAAGCAAACATTATTCCCATCGAAGCCGATGAACCTCATATTCAGATGGGAAGAACGATTAATAAAACTATTAGGGATTGGACGCAGTTTCTTCCTAACCCCTGGTTGCCTTGATTAGCATCAGAAGCGAGTAATCCGAGTCAATCATAATAACGTTGAAAACGCGAGTCAAAATGATGTTTCTTACGCTGGTTACATCGGCTACACAGAACTTGTAGATTACTGATATCGTTGCTGCCACCTTTTGCCAAAGGAACAATATGATCGATGTTTAATTGCGTTTCCGTGTTCTTTTTTCCACAACTTTGGCACTGATATTTGTTACGTTGCAGTACATATTTCCTGACAGCTTGAGGTAGCTTGATTCGTGGAGTTTTAGACATTATTAATTACATGACATCTTTAAGAGGTTGTTTGAAAAGTATAAATTATTACTGTAACGCCCCCTAAATCCCCCAAGCTTGGGGGACTTGCATTTATCTTCCCCCCAGAGTTGGGGGGCTAGGGGGGCCTTACAAGGGTAGACTTTTTACATTTGTCTGTTGTGTGTGATGGGGAGATGGGGAGATAGGGAGATGGGGAGAGTGTTTAGTTACTTTTGGGTATATTTAGACACTATTATTTGCGCCTCTTATACGTAAATTAAAGTGCTTACTCACCCATTTGTTAAAAACCTACCCTTGTGAGGCTAGGGGGGCTAGCTCGACAACTTGAATGTATAAAAAAACTTTTCAGATGTCCTCTAATGTAGGGGTGAATCGCCCCTACAAGTGAAAATTAAGAAATAGTTTGCCGAATATCATCTAAAGAACTACCGTTTTGTTGGGCAATATCGCTTTTCATTTCTTCAGGTTCGTCGGGGCAAAATTCTAAAATCACTCTCATTCTTATTTTGCCTTTTTTCCATTCTACAGATTTGGGTTCTAAAATTTCAGCTTTGATGCCTTTAGTCCAGGTACCACCATAACCTGGAGGATTTCCCAAACCTGTTTGTTTTAATTGTTCTGATAAACTGTTTAATACAGACTGTACAAAAAAGCTATTTAACTTTTCCATAAACTTACTAATTTTAAATGTTGCTCCATTATCAAAAGAAACAACTGTATTAGAATTTTCATGTTCTATTTGTTTAAAGTTTGCTTCTGTATTCATCTTCATAGTTCCAATAAATTTACAAATAATACGATTATTAGTGTGCTTGTCTAATATCGTCAAGAATCGATTCTGGCTGTTCGGGAATAAACTGTAAACAGATTTTTATTTTTCCTTTTTGCCAACTTTGATTGGGAGATAATATTTCGCAAGCTACTCCCTCTGATATCCATTTTTTGCCTTGGTTGTAATCGAGGTTTTTTGATAGCTTTTCTAAAAAATCCTTAACTTTATAAGTGCGATGATTGATTAGTATATTTTCTTTTTCATTATCAATTGAAACTACTTCATCGCCATTAAAATTTTTACTTGTTTCTTCCATAATCAATTGTTGTTTAGTTTACAGTGTCTATTTGTTCACGAATATCGTCTAAAGTATTCGTATTTTTATTACTTTCTACTACGTCTGGTTCAAACTGAACGACAAATTTGATTTTGCCCTTTCGCCACCCTTTATCACCGTCTTGTCTTAAAACTTCGCATTCAATACTATTGTCAAAAATTTTCAGTTCACTGTCATTTAGACTACTATTGTCGGCATATTCTCGAAATTCTTCTAATATTTGCTGGATCTTAAATGTATTTCCAGAGTTAAATTTAGCTTTATTTATGCCTACTACAGAAATAACATCATTGTTGTTTAAAATCTCTAAGTCTTTACTCACAATTAATCTCACTATAGTTAGGAATTGTTTTGCTCTAATTCTTTACGGACATCATCCAGAGGTGATTTTTCTTCTTCTGGTTCATCGGGGATAAATTCCAAAGTGAGGTTAATTTTTAACTTGCCCTTCTGCCATCCTTTAGAACCAGCTTTTAATACTTGAAAGTTTACTCCTTCTTTAAACCAAATATTATTGTCATATGTTAATCTACTTTTACGACCTTCTCCAACTAATTTTGTAGGTTGTATATGTATTTTTTGTCTTGATAATTCTTCTTGTAATTTATTTGGTATCACGGTTGCAAATGCAGTAATTATTGCGTCCTTAATTTTTCCAACTTTGAATAAATCTGTTTTATGGCATAAAACGTCATCATCTTGACATTGCTCTAAATAATTATTGAATTTCATCATGATTATTTCTTGTTCGACAAACTACATAGATGTACGATAAACATAATTATTGTTAGATTAAACTGTCGCCAACTCAACCTAGTAATCTTCGCGTCTTTGCGTCTTTGCGAGAGACATTTACCCTCAGTTAAATTTGTATACTATCAATTACATCATTTTGATAATGATTATTCTCGTGATCTTCCAGCGGTTCAGATATCTTTTCTACGAGTTCGATAACTGGTAGTAAATGTTCGGATAAATTAAGCGATCGCAAGCAATTATTCAACTCATTTACAGACTTGTTATACAGTTCTATTTGTTGTTTTAGTTCTAGCTGTAACTTTTGATTGAGGGCAATTTTGGTAATAGCTTCTTCTTCCAAAGTTTGTTCTAAAACCGCCCTTGCTTGAGGATAATACTGTAAGATTTTGTCTGCTTGTTGTCGTGCTATTGGTAGCAGATGTGTCTTGATAGTTTGGTTGATTGTTTGACGAAAATTACGGCGAATTGTAGTGGAAACTTTTGGTTCAAAATCCAGCTTTAATAGCTGGCGGATCGCGGGTTCAGCTTCAACCATGCTGGCGCAGTCATAACCTTGTGAAGTTTGCTGTAATGTCTGACGAAATTGATAGATCGAAAAAGTTCCTTCATCATAAAAGCGGGGGCTTTCTCGAACATAGCGATCGCATTCGGTTTTGGCTTCGCTAACTAAAGCATGGATTAATTTGGTTTCTAACTCGTCGATCTGTGATTGGATACCAGTATCTTCCCTTAACAAACGATCTAAACTGCGATAATATTCTTGTTGTTTGAGGCGATCGCGCAAACGCTGACAGAAGTTTTTTACTAATTCTTCTGATGCTGCAACCAAGGTAACTTCTAGTTCATTAGCTAAGTGATACAAGGCTTCAACCAGAACGGCAATTAAAGGTGCAGTTGCGTTTCGGGGATGAGACAAAGTAGCGCGACTATAGGCATCTTTTACGGAAAAGGTTTGTAATAGTTCATCGAGATGGCTTACCATCTGCGCTTTAAGCTTTTGGAAGTCTGATTCAAAGCCAGAATCTTGATTGGTTACTACTGAATTAACTTCGTGTTCTAGATGCTGAGAAAATTCGTTGCCGATCTCCTGTAGCTTCTGGTTGAGTAAGGTCAACTCCTGAGTTTTCATTGCCTCAATCTCTTGGGGTTGACTATCTAACTTCTGTAACTGCTTCAAATAATGCTGTTTGAGATCGTTACAAATAGGATGTAAATCTTCCGCCAGGTTGGTAAATAACTGAGGGCGTTTTTCTTCGGTTAGATAGCGAGTAATTGCACTCCGAAATTTTTCTATCCCGCTGTCAGCAATCAGTTGTTCGATTAACGGCGTACCAAATTCCCTGAGGATGCGAGTATAGTTTTCGTTGGGCGTTTCATAACCATTGACGGATACTCTGAAGTTAGTGCGAGTAAGTTTACCTGAGTTGGCGCAGTAGTTATTAAATTCGCTAACAAATTGTGGTGTTTCTTCTTCTCCTCCTATTTCTTTGACGCTTTCGGCAAATATGGAATCCAAACCAAAGCGATCGCTGCTGTTGGTAGATTTAACTTGACTACCATAAAATCCTAATAAGCCACTGGTTTTATATACCCGTTTGGTATCTCTAAACTGAGTTTCAATCAGACTGTCCAAACGCTGCCTCAATTGTCCGTTATACCAAGTTTGGTCGATACGATTAAACACATAGAACACGCGATCGCGTATTCCCAGATTAGACTTCATCTTTTCTAGCAACTCGGTTTCTTCTGAAGTCATTTCTCCAGCCGAAGCGGGTTTGAGGACACAAATAACTGCTGAAGTATCGGGATCTTCGATCTTGCTGTAGGTAAGTTCCGCATCTCTCTTAACTGGTGCGTCGATACCTGGCATATCTACCAGTACGTTACCGTCTTGCAATAGGGGATGATGACAGTAGTATTCAACTTTTGTTAGTACTGCGCTGTTGCTACCCCGTCGGGCATAAGTCGCTGCTTCGGATAAATTAGAGAAATTAAATTCCTCCATCGAATAAGTGTTGTTTTTGTTAGCATCGAGGCGATCGCGATTTTCGGCATAACCTTTTAACAACAAAGTTAGTGCATTAGCCTTTTTTGCCCTTTCCGATTTACTTGCTCCACCTTCTTGTTCGATAATTGCAGCACAGGCTTGATGGAGTAAATTGATTATTTCTGGTTCGCTAATATTATCTTTGGCTGACAATTCCAAGTGCTGACACAAATTAATGGCTTGCTGTTTAATCTCTGCTTCACTCAGAAAAGTTAGCACTACTCTTTCGGCTTCTGGTTCAGCATATTCGATATAGCATTCCGTTCCCGTGGCGTGTCCTTCTGCACTGTAAAGCAATTCACGTTCTAATAGTGCATTAATCAACATTGATTTACCCGCACTAAACGCCCCCGCAAAAACGATTTCAAATTTGGGCGCGATCGCTTTAGCCAAAGATGCTTCAACAGCCGAAATATTTTGTTGCTCGATCTTAGGTATTTGCTGTATTAAATCTAAGATTTGGTTAACATTGTTGGATAAATTGGAACACTGGGAAGAAATAATCATATACCTGGGTCTATTTGACTACTTCACCTATAGTTCCCCGATGCCAATTACAATTATCTATTTAAGCCATCTTTGAATCTTCCCTCTCTCATCTCGTTCCAAACCAGTTTGGCTGCGCCCAACATTCCCGCCTGATTACCTAACTCAGCCGTGAGTAGCTGCAAGTTTGTCCGAGAAGG
Organism: Pleurocapsales cyanobacterium LEGE 10410; assembly: GCA_015207195.1. GTDB lineage: Bacteria > Cyanobacteriota > Cyanobacteriia > Cyanobacteriales > Xenococcaceae > Waterburya. The sequence goes on along the minus strand of JADEXJ010000032.1, from coordinate 5,750 downwards.
AAGTACGACACGTTTTTTAATTTCTTCATGAGTACTCGGCAGAAAGAATTTTGAACTGGCACTAATTCCCCCACCAATAATTACTGCTTCGGGAGTCAAAACGTAAATTAAGCTGGCAAGTCCCGCCCCCAAAAGCCTGCCATAATCTTGCCAAAACTCTAAAGCCTGGCGATCGCCCGATCTGGCTAAATGACCTATTTCTGCTGGTTCTTTGCCCATATTACGCCGAATTGAACCGATTGAAGCATATTGCTCGAATGACCCTTGATTTCCACTACGACAAGGAAAACCATCGGGATTAAGCGTAATTAAGCCTAATTCTCCTGCTGCACCAAAACGACCCGTAAATAATTGACTGTTGAGAAAAATTGCTCCCCCTACTCCAGTGCCTAAAGTCAACAAAATAAAGTCGGTAAACTCTTTGGCTGCACCCAACCAAGCTTCACCGATAGCAGCACAGTTGGCATCATTTTCTAAAATAGTCGGTAAACCAGTTTGAGCCTCAAGCCAGTCGGCAGCAGGAACATCATCCCACCCAGGAAGGTTAATCGATTTTTTGGCAATTCTTCTGGTGTTGTCCGTTGGACCTGGCATACCCAGACCGATCGCACTACAGGTAAAATGCCGATTGAGTTGCTTTACTCCTTGGGCGATCGCCTTTACAACTGGTTCAGGGTTAGCAGGTTGGGGTGTAGCTAGAGAAATTGAATCGAGACAAGTGCCATCTTTCAAAAACCGCCCCATCTTGATTGCGGTTCCTCCCAAATCTACACCAATTATTTCATCAAACATTTTGCTTTAACTTTTAAGATTAATATTTGTTTGTTTAATAAATGAGGTTGTTAGCAATCGTTAGCAATAGCTTTAGTATGTCTAACACTTTAGAATCTAGCTAATTTTATTCTGCTTTACTCAGTTAGTTATTAAGCTGTTTCGGGAAAAATAAAGATAGATTATCAGTACCTAGTCGCTCTGATTGACTAAGCTGCTACATTATAAATCGACCCAGGGAGTAAGTTTTCTGTTATGAAACCTTTAAGTGTTGGTAACGTTGTTAGTGCAGGGTTGCGTATCTATCGCGACAATTTTAAAAAATATTATAAATTGGCATTTATCGGAGCTTTGTGGAGTTGGCTTCCGATTTATGGTTGGGCGAAATTCTATGCCATGCAGGGTTCAATTTCACGTTTGGCTTATGGCGAGATTACCGAAAAGCCAGAAACCGTTAAAGATGCCAATCGATATGTTAAAGGTCGTATGTGGAGTTTTTTGGGCGCAGCGTTGTTAGTATTTTTAAGGTTGTTGCTAGCCTACATTGGGGGCGCAATTATCTTAGCCATAGCTCTGTTTGCAGTATTTTTTATTTCAAACATATTGCCCGAACAAATTGCTTTACTTGTTACCACAGTTTTGGGAATTGCAGGTTTTGTTGTCTTTTTTAGTTTTTTAATTAGATTATTAGCCAGCTTTTTTGTCTCAGAATTACCTCTGGCAATAGAAGATGATACGAACGCAACCAAAGCTATCAGACGCAGCCAAGAATTGAGCAAAGGCTATGTGGTTAATTTAGTTCTAATTTTAATTACCGCTTCCGTTGTTAGTTTTCCGCTTTGGGGGATCGTTTTTGCCCTCCAGATGGTGCCTCAATTGATCGATCCTGCGGATTTGGCTCTTCCTGCTTCTGTTTTTACTTTACTATCGTATATTATCAACACCATTACTAGTGCTTTGATAATTCCCTTCTGGCAATCGATTAAAGCTGTAGTTTATTGCGATCTGCGAGTACGTCGTGAGGGGATGGGCATCGATCTAGGAAAGTAGGCTGCTAGGACTTTGGTTCGAGAACTCGAATAAATTCTAAGGGTAAACCATCGGTATCGGCGATAAATGCCACTTCATAAACGCAGTCACCAATCATTTGCTGTTCGGGTTCGAGCAGGATTTTTAGAGGTTGAAGTTGAGAACTATCCCTCTTGGTAGCGATTTTTTGCTCGATTTCTTCCAGCCAGCCCGATAAATTGGGGGTTAAATTTGTCAGGTCGAAAGATAAATGATAGTAGCCAACATAATGCTCGTCGTTAAAAGCATCGGGGGCGGGTTTGGGTTCGGGAATTTGAATCAGTTCAATTCTGCCTCCCAGTCCAGTCATCCAGCAGGCAAGGGTATATCCAGTGGTAAAGCGTTCTTTGACTGTAAAACCCAAACTTTCGTAAAAAGCGATCGCCTGATGGATATCTGCGGTGCGAATTGAAGCGTGGTGCATTATCTAAAAGTTACAGTGAGCGATTGGATTGAAGCGATTGGATTGAATTGAATATATTTATTCAAATAGGAAGCGATAGGGATAATGGCGGGGAACTCCTGGCTCTTTTTCTAAGCTAAAATTGATTATTTCCCAACGGGGTTCGGCGTTTTCTTCAGGACTAAAGGAGATTGGTAGTCCATATAGTTTAGGAGATCTAAATTCTGGTGCTTCTCGCCAAGGGTGAGTACGGCTTAGATAAGAGCTAACTAGATCTCGATAGCGATTGGCAATGATTACTTTTGTGGCGCGATAGCCTTCGGTATAAAGTGCGTCTAGAGCTTCATGAATTTCAAAGCGAATCCCGTCGGGATGGGTATGCTGGCGATACCATTGGTTTTCCCAACGTCGCCACCGTCTGCCTGAAGGGAGATGGATTAATTCTTTTATTTTAGGATCGGCTTCAAAAGCACCATGACGACTACAGAGATAGGTGTCGGTAAGGGTAAGAGCGGGAATCGTCTGTCGGCAATGAGGACAAACAATTTCAGGACCAAAAACAGGGTATTGTAGAGCTAAATCCATATATTATTAACTTTGTTTTTTTTTCTTATAACACGGCATAATCTTAGTCGATCTAGATTCTCTTAAATCTTCTTAGATAGCTTATTCTAAAATTATGACTCAATCTCAGGATTCTTATTGGTCTGTCCCAGATTTATCTCAAACATCTTTTGTTGCTCCTAATGCTACAGTGATGGGTCATGTTTTATTATCTCAAGGTGCTAGTGTCTGGTATGGAGCAGTGGTTAGAGGAGATGTCGAGCAGATCGCCATTGGTAAATATACTAACGTTCAAGACGGGGCAATTCTACATGGCGATCCTGGTAAACCAACTATCATAGAAGACTATGTAACTGTTGGTCATCGGGCAGTAATTCATTCTGCTCATATCGAAACGGGATGTTTAATCGGTATTGGGGCAATCATTCTCGATGGGGTAAGAGTGGGCGCAGGTAGTATTGTTGGCGCGGGAAGCGTGGTTACTAAAGATGTGATGAGGCGATCGCTTGTTGTTGGCATCCCCGCTCGTAAAGTTAAAGAGGTTAGCGATGAACAAGCCCAAGAACTGCTAGAACACGCTCGAAAATACGAAAAGTTAGCTCTGGTTCATGCAGGCAAGGGAACAGATCCTGGCTTTAAGTAGGATTTACCACTCAACCTTACACAATATTGTTATTTTTAATTGAGCTGGCTTGGGATAGAAGTATTTGAAATATCTCTAGTAAAAAATTGATGTAGAAATTAACATATAGTAATTATTCTTCAAACACCTCTGCTTGAATAAAAATAATTTGATACGATCGGTTGCTCGTAGATATAGCAAGATTTAGGTAACAGGTTTTTAAGTTATGAAAACGATTAGTCAACCTCAAATTAGAGAAATAATAGTAAATAAGGTTGGTAAAAAAATTGTTTGGGGGCTGGAAAAACTAGTTACCCGTTATTCTTTGGTAGCTACCACTCCCTTTCTCGAATCCCAGCAGTTTGCTTGGGTATCAACTTTGGAACAAAACTGGCAGGTCATTAGAGATGAATTAGACGTAGTTCTGCAATATACCGATGAGCTACCTCGGTTTCAGGATATTTCTCCCGATCAGGGACGTAACATTAGCCAAGACAATCTTTGGAAAACCTTTTTTCTTTATGGTTATGGGGCAAAAATGCAGCAAAATTGCGACTATTGCCCCCAAACAACCCGTATTATCGAACAAATTCCTGGACTAAAAACCGCTTTCTTTTCGATCTTGCTGCCAGGAAAGCAGATTCCCGAACACAGAGGACCTTATAAAGGTGTTTTACGCTGCCATTTAGCTCTAAAAGTCCCTCAAGCAAAAGAACAATGCGGAATCAGGGTAGATAATGAGGTGCGCCACTGGTCAGAGGGAAAAGCGATCGTCTTTGATGATTCTTATCCCCACGAAGCTTGGAACAATACTAATGAAACCAGAGTGGTTCTCTTTCTAGATATTGTTCGTCCCATGAGCTTTCCTGCCTCGATTTTGAATCATACCCTAATTACTTTGATTCGTTGGTCGCCTTTTATTCGCGATGCCGAAAAAAATCAGCAAAAGTGGGATCGTAAAATAGCTAAAATCTTCAAGCGATCGCCATCGGCAATTTCGGCAAATAAATAGAACAGCTTTTAGAAGTAAGACTGTTTAACTATAGCCATGGTTATCTCTGTTTATGTTGTTTGGGCGATCGCTTCCCACTCCCACAACCTATTTGGTATATAACAATTAGTGAAATATAGCTAGACCTACAGCTCATAAAGATTTAGCATTAGCTACTAGACAAAATCTTGGTAGAAGAAATTTGAACAAGCTGTTGAAAATAGGAGGCGCGATCGATCTGCTCAATGAATGGGTTGGTCGCATTACCTATTGGCTGGTGTTATTGATGGTTGCGGTAGGAGTTTGGAATGTTTTGGGGCGTTATATAGGGCGAATTATTGGCACTAACCTTACTTCTAACTCTCTAATAGAAATCCAGTGGTATTTATTTGATGTGGTGTTTTTGCTTGGTGCTGCCTATGCCCTCAAATATAACGAACACGTTCGGGTAGATATTTTTTACAAAGGTTGGAGTCGTCGCCATCAAGCACTAGCTAACTTTCTCGGCAACCTTTTATTTCTAATTCCCTTCAGCAGCTTACTGATTTATTATTCCTGGGGAACAGTAGCTAATTCTTGGAGAATTAGAGAAATATCTCCCGATCCTGGTGGTTTACCACGCTATCCAATCAAATTTGCGATTATTTTGGCTTTTGTCCTATTAATCTTGCAGGGAATTTCCGAGGCAATCAAAAACTGGAATATCTATACCAGTCGGGAGGATAGCTGATGGGTTACGACTGGTTGGGCATGGCAATGTTTGCAGGGGCATTAGTTTTACTATCCTTTGGTTTTCCCGTAGCTTTTTCTCTGGGTGGAGTAGCGATTCTTTTTGCCCTAATTGGCACAGCATTGGGGGAGTTTAGCTTTAGCTTCTTTAATGCCATGCCGAGCCGTATTTTTGGCATCATGGCTAACTATACCTTGTTAGCTATTCCCTACTTTATCTTCCTTGGTTCGATGCTGGAAAAAACGGGCATTGCCGAGAAGCTGTTAGAGACAATGGGCATTCTGTTTGGTAGAGTGCGGGGCGGTTTGGCTTTAGCGGTAGTCATCGTGGGTGCTTTGCTGGCTGCTTCAACGGGAGTAGTGGCTGCAACGGTGGTAGCGATGGGCTTAATTTCTCTGCCAATTATGTTGCGCTATGGCTATAGTAAGGAACTGGCTGCTGGGGTGATTGTCGCTTCTGGAACTTTGGGGCAAATTATCCCCCCTAGCGTGGTGCTAGTAGTTTTAGGGGATCAGCTTGGTATTCCCGTCGGCGATCTATTTATTGGTTCGTTGATTCCTGGGTTGATGATGGCAGGAGCGTTTGCTCTCCACGTTCTAAT
>JADEXJ010000244.1 GCA_015207195.1 Pleurocapsales cyanobacterium LEGE 10410 | reverse complement strand
TTCGCACCTCCCGTTCTGAACCCTATCTGCTCAGCCGCCTCACTGATACCCAGAAGTGACACTCCCTCTCGATTGATGCCACTCTTTTGCCGCAGGCTATCCATTGAATAGTGCCGCCCATGGTGTTTGGCAACCATCCGCAGGCAGGCCTGCCCTCCAGAGTCATAACGACGGAGGGTGGGGCCGCAGTCCATTTGGTCGTGTTGGCGATAAAAGGGGAATATCATCATTTTCAATTATGTATGTATGCTAATCTTATCCCTTTTGCACAATCAAAATTGTGTCACTAAACTCATTAAACTAAGACTGGAAGGCTCTAAAATAAGTTGTCGATGATAAGCTTATTGTCTCTCTGTCAATTCAATTCGGTATTTTACCACGTACTCAGCGTCTGTTTCTTCATCGATCTCCTTAGCATAGAGGTTCCCGTTTTTGATATCGAATATCGTTTTCTCACGCGGACGCTGCAGCTTGGCCAGCAGTTCTCCTGTTTCGTCAAGAATCCACCATTCATAATTCTCTCGCTGTGGGTCCATGGGCACCGCAGCCCAAATCCTATTTTCATCGTCAACCTTCAAATCGGACAATACCGGGTTCGTTTCCGGCAGTTTTATACCCATATTAGCAATACCCTCCTCTATATCCCGTGCGCTATAACCGAAAGGCGCTGTTTTGGCATACTCATCAAGATCAAACGGCAAGCCCATGAGAGGATAAAAAATCGCGGATTTGTAGATGCCGTTTGAGTCGTATTTCCTGATCAAAAAATCCATAGTCCAGATCGAGTATAATGCATCTTCGCCAGATAACGCCGTGAGAGTTTGTCCCATCATGTGTCCCAACCCTAAGGATGGGCTCATCGGTTTACCAGGTGTTCTAATCCAAAGGGAGTTCGGAAAAACAATAGGTTCAAAATTCATCACATTTCCGTTTGTGTCCATAAGTAGATATGTATGTTCGGTACCAGATACCCCTTGTGAGAAGGTTACCAAGTAATTCCCATCCTTTCTGGGAAAAATGAGTCCTGCATTCAGATCCTCAAAAGTTTCATGATCTCTGATTGCCAATTGCTCTTTAAGCATCGAATGGTCAAAGGAGAAATCGCTTGTATTGTAGATACTTAACCGCTGGCTAGTTTCGTCACGAACGAATACTTTCCCGTTCTTGGCTTGCATGTCATAAACAAACCCATACTCCCCGGGGCCTCTGCCCGGGCCACCCATTTGAGTATGATAGGTCCCATCATCACTGTAAACATATATAAAATGATCATAATTAGAGGCCCTATTTAAAATAATGACTCTCCCGTGATCGTCTACTGCAGATCCCGTAACTTGCGTTAAATAAGGTTCGCCTGTTTCACCATACGTTTGCTCAGGGAGAAGTTCAATTTCATACAGGGGCTCAGAATCCCCTGGAAAAATGGTGAGATTTTTGATTTCTTGAATATGCTCCGGAATTTTATCAAGAATGAAAACATGTTGTGGTTGTTTTGGAAATTCTGCTTTTTCTGGTATAGAATTTTTGGAGCATTGGGCAATAAATAGGGCAGAAAATATAAACAGTAAAAGTCTTTGCATATGCTGGTTGTGATAACTTATTGATTTAATTACTCAAAAGTTGATTTAGTAGGTTTTTGCTAATTTGTGATGTGTAAATGAATTACCCCTGAATAGCTGCATAAGATTGGAAATCTTATAAGTATAAGGGTACGGGCTATGTTGACACCCCTGTTTGATTACTCAAACATTCGTTTGCTGATCTGAAATTCTTATTACATTGGTATTTGCTTTATCTTTATCATTCATTTGCAAAGCCAATTCTCTAAAACTATCCACCAACCCCGGAATCAACTCAATGCGATTCTTCATTCTATAATCCAACCGCATTTCATATCTTTTCATGAAGTTAGTACGGGCGAATTTTTATAAAACGTAAGACCCCATTTAATAATCATTTTTTTTTACAGGAACTTGAATTATGATATTCAGACATTTACTCTGAATCGAGTCAGCTGCGTAACTCCCGAATCATCATTATTTTCAACGGCGTATAGAAACCCATTCTTAACCAATCGAATTGAGCTCTCCTGCGGCCATGAAAAAGCACCAACGAACTCACCATTACCTTCTGTTACATACCATTTTTGAGATTCTGATTCATCTGTTTCGATCTTAATCCACAACCGATCTTCATCGTCTGCCAACATCCGATCAAGTACAGGCCAGTAATCCGGTAGTTCTACATTTTCTGCTATATCTCTTGTCATTTCATTTGTAGAATTTCGAGCGTCTTCTCTTGTCACGGGAATTCTTGGGAGAGAATAATAGAAACCACCGATAGTTTCTCCTTTATGATTTAGCTCTCGAATAAAAAACTCATCAGTTACAGCCGTAAATATTCTTCCCGATTCGGATACGCTCAATAATGATCTGGCTTGAAAAGGAAAGAAGGACATAATACGCATCCCCTGCCACTCCCCAAAGTTCTCAAGCCGTCGGTTTAATCGAAAAATTTCGAGGCTTAACTCCCTAAACTCTGAATCTGTAATAAAGTAGCGAGTTGTTCCTGGTTCATCTTCATAATAGCGCTGAGCTCTAACAAGACTCAAAAGAAACAATTCATTGTTCAGTTTAAGATATCCTCCCAATCGCAAATCAGTAATTGGACCTTCACTTTCCATATTGGCAAGGTCTATCTGAACCGTTTGAAGATGTTCACCTGTTTCAATAGAATACACCAAATGTCGATGCAGTGTGCGGTCATATACTAATAAGTTATTGTTTCCTATATTCAAATGTGAGCCAGAAAGATATTCACCCGGACCTCTTCCTTCACGTCCAATCTGCCTGATATAATCTCCATTTGAACCAAACTGATAAATAGCCACAGCTGACGGATGGCCATCATACAGAAAGAGTCTATTATCATCAGTAACCGCAATATCCCCAATATATCCTATTTGCAAAGAGTCGTTTTCTTCAAACAATTGGTCCTTCTCAAAATGAATTACAGTACCTGTTTCTAAATTTTCATTTTCATAGACTATAATATGTTCATTTTCAATTACCTGTGAAGGAATAACGTGTACAGAATCTTCCGCGGTATTGCATGAAGCTGTCCACCAGAAAAAAAGAATAATTGGCAAAAGTGGGTTATTTTTAAGCATTCTGAAAAATATTAGGGTTCACATATAATTATTGTTCCTCACGTTAAGTGATTATGCTACATAATTATCAAAACCCGGTGCTATAATAACACCGAGCTTTATTTTTTTTGTTATTTATATATTACATCAATTCACACAACATTGAGGACATATTCCCCAAGAACAACCCTCACCGGGCAGATCTCCATCACCAGGTACAGGCTCAGGCCCTTCTTCAGGCTCGTTCGGTTTGTTACAATGAAAACCACCTGTATCACAAATCCAACAATTGGTCTCTGTACATCCACCTCCGTTACCGGCGAGTATACTTTTCATTTCTGTTCTATTTAAAATTTGCATCCTTATCTCCATGATTATTTATCCCGTTTTGCCATTCGACGAGGTACGGGTTATTAGACACCCCTGTTTGATCACTCAAACATTCGTTTGCTTCTCTGATATTTTTGTACTTCCTGAAATTCCTTTCATTGTATTCAACCCATTCTGTTTACCAAATGCATCCGTCAGACCCGGAATTAACGCAAACAGATCCCTGACTCGGTAAGCAGCCGGCAGTTCATACCCGTTCAGAAAGGTGGTTGGCGTCCTGGTAATACCGGCGTACTTTATTTCTACAGTCAGGAACCTGATCTCTACGGCATCCTCACTCATACCCAATAGCGACACCCCTTCCCGGTTAATGCCACTCTTTTGCCGCAGGCTGTCCATCGAATAGTGTCGCCCATGGTGTTTGGCAACCATCCGCAGGCAGCCCTGCCCTCCAGAGTCATAACGACGGAGGGTGGGATCGCAGTCAGGTTGGTCGTATTGGTGGTAGAGAGCGAAGGGTTTCATTTAGAGGGCGTCTTATACTTCTTCAAATTCAAACCGATACGGAGCCACTTGCTGCAGAACGGTCTTTTCATTAATCACAAGTATACATTTATTCATTATTGAAACAGTTCCTTTTTATCAAATGATCTTTTTTTTACAAACCTGATTTATTTTAGAATGCAATCAGTTTTAAGCCAGAAAAATTATCTATCAGAATACTCGATTTGATACACATGCAACCTCTCTTCTCCTTCCTGTGTGGTAATACGGAACAATATTTTCTCACCGTACATACCGAACATTTTGAGTTCATTTTCAGAAGCAGGAATCGTCACCATTGTTTTATATTCACCATCGAGGGTATAGATGTCTATTTCATCCCGGGCACCAAATCTCTTATTCCTGTGTACCCAGATGTGTTCACGGTCAGATATCTGAATATTTGAATAGATTTGTTTATATCTCCTTTGCTCCTGTATTGCTCTGAATGCAGAATCTTCAGGGTATCTTAATAACCTGTCTTCCATTTCCTGTTCTGTATACATCACAGGATCAATCGATTCACTAAAAACAGTTTCAACTTTTCCATTTTCACTGTTTATTATTCTAACAGGACTCAAATCAAATTTTCCTGAAGCAACAATTTTTCCATCATCTGAGATATCCCAGTAGCTCGTTGAATCGAATACCCTGTTTTCATCATGCCATTCATTTACCGCGTCAAATTCATAAGTGTAAAAAGGTTGTATTTCGTTTTCATCAATTCCCAATTTGAAGATCATAAACGCATCATTACCATTCGGCAGTCTGCGGAAAGGTTTAACAGACAGGAAAAGCTGATCTGAATTTCTGTTCAGCTTTTCTCTCCACCCTGGTATCATTTGGTGGTCAATTCTATAGGTGAAGTCAGGATTCCAGATCGATATGCGGGCATTACCGGTATCGGGTATATAGATATACCCTTCATGGTCTGTTTTAATGGCTGATGGCGTTAGAAATTCGCCAGGGCCTCTTCCCTCACGGCCAAAGCTGTCCAACAATTTTCCGGATAAATCAAAAACGAATACGTTTTTCTGATAATAGTCCAGAATTAAAATTTCTTCGTTTTGGGTCATGGTCGCACTAACTAATCCACCAATAAAAATTTTATCCGTTTCTTTTATCTCTGCAACCAAGTGCAGTGCAATTGGAAATTTACTGTCTGAAAGGTCCGATTCTGACAATAGTGGATTAAAAAAGATTAAAAGCACAAAGAATATTGAAATCATATCGAATTCAAACTGAGTGTTTAAGTTAAAATACCCGAAAATATTCCGGGTATTTTAGTTATGTCAGATAAATATTTGATCATATTAGTGCTATCGTTGTTCAGGACCATGACGCTCGTCTAAACATTTTTCAAATCGTTCCCAATCTTCATGTCCACCCTCACCATATGCTTCACAAGCACAACTGCCGGGCATTATATCACAGACATCAGTTCTACCGCCTTTTATTTGTTTCATTTGACTACGACTTAAAACGCCTTTAAATGTATTCATTGATTTACCTCTGTATTTTGTTTTAACCCGTTTTGCCATTCGACGAGGTACGGGTTATTAGACACCCCTGTTTGATCACTCAAACACTCATTGACTTCTCTGATATTTTGGTATTTACAAAGTTTCCTTTCATTGTATTCAACCCAATCTGGTTACCAAATACATCCGCCAGACCCGGAATCAATACAGCCAGATCCTTCACCAAGGAGGCCAACAGCAAGCTCAAACATGTTCAAATGATCAGCCACATAACCATTTCTGTAACAGGTCTCAAAATACTATATGATAACTTCATATATTCTTATTGAATGTCCAGATTCTTGATCTTTATGAAGAGTATATATTCTCCGATCTTTTAATTTTTGCACCATATCAAATTGAGATAAATTAAATTTACCTACAGGCTCTCCATCTCTGTTAATGAGTACCATTTTACTTCCCCGCTCGCTATTGTCTAACTGCAACAAGAAGTGATCCTCTGACCCCCAAGCATCAGTGAATACAGGTTTGGTACCGGGAGCTCTATTTTTAAGTTCATCATGGAATTGTTCAGGCAAATTCCTTAATTGATAATCCAAATCAATCTCTGATATTGGTCGCTTTTTAACGTCTAAGACAATCTCTTCTAATAAATTATGGTTTTTATCAAATATCTGAATCTTTCCATCAGCAGATCTTGCAATTAAATATTTACCCTCTTTTAAGTATTTTATTTGATCTCGGCTGCGAAACGGAGGGGTACCAATAGGGGTTACGGCACCATTCTCAGCTTCTATAAATACTGTACTTGGAGCTTTCAAAACATGCAATGTATCTGAAATTACTTCACCTGTGGCATCGACTACAACGAGCACTTCAGATTTAAAAATTGGCGGATTAAATAAATTTTCACTCCTGTTTGAAATTGGGTCCTCAATCCTTGCAAAATATCCGAAACCGGGAGCAGTCTCCATGATAGTAATTAATGAACGGTTTACAATTTCTTCACTAACCGTATGATTATAAAAATAACTGTTCTCAATTTCTTGATGTATAAATATATCTTTCTGTTCAGATATTCCGGCATAACCAACCAGTAGGGTATCTCTTCTTGAATCAAAAATCGTGAAGAATGTTTTTAGCTCTCCAGGTCCATTACCTTCCTCTGCAATTATTCTTTTAAATGATCCATCATTATTGAACTGAACAATAGACATGTTGCCCCAATCAGATACGATCAATGAGCCATCTTTAGTAACAATTAATTTTTGTAATCTACCTGGCATAAACTCTTCGCTCTCTCTAATTTCATTAACAATAGTTATGCTTAGCTCAGGCAGTAGGTCGTAATTTATTTGTTCTTCACTTAGTGAATTTTCATAACAACCAAAATTTGAAAAGAAAATTACAATTATAATTACGACAGGTAAATATTTCATTCTTAAAAACATTAAATGACTATTTTTTTATACATTAATAAACAAATGATTGTTATTCAAGATTGTTTAAATTTTATTAATAATGATTTATATGAACTTCTCAATGATATGCATTGAGAAGTTCAAATTTACATCTTCTAATGAATCCAATATGCTGGTTGAT
>JADEXJ010000243.1 GCA_015207195.1 Pleurocapsales cyanobacterium LEGE 10410 | reverse complement strand
CGATAAGGCACTGAGCTTGCTTTCTGTAATTCCCCTAATGTTTCTTCTTCCAAGCAACTTAGTTTTACTCTTAGTGGTGCAGGCATTTTTTACTCATTTTTCAGCTTTTCTATCTTATATTTAATTGCAACCGTCTACTTATACTCATGAATAACAATATTCATCGATTCGAGATCGAGTTGTGTCCATGAAGCTAGAAGAATTGAAAGCCTATCGTAACGAGATACTATTAATTTTTCTGTTGATGTACCTCCAAAATAGACGCTTTTCGATCTGATTCGTCTTACTCGTTCTCTAAAAGAATTGCTAGAATGCGAAGTGGACGTTGCCCAAAGTACAGTACTTCATCCTATAATTCGCGCTCAAGCACTACAAGATGCTGTTCTCTTGAAATTTCTTCTGGCAAAAAGAATACGGATTGAAATCGCTTGCTGTAAGTAACTTAAAGAGTGTAGCCGAGCGAGCAAAGCGATCGCCAAAAAAATTCAGGCTAGATACTCATAATTTTGAAATAAATTTTCAAGGATAAGTAAGCAGATTAAGTTCTGGAATAAAACGATAATCCTTTTGGTTTTTACTTAACAAAGGAATATTCCAAGTAATTGCTGTAGCTGCAATTAAAGCATCAGGAATTAGCAGTCCGTGGCTAAGACGATAAGTTTCAACTAATTCAATTGCTTGTATAGAAACAGATTCGTTAATGGCAAACAATTCGTAGTCTTGTAGAAACTTCTTTAAATGTTGTAGTTCAGTTTTATTTCGACAACCGACAATCAATTCCATCTGAGTAATTACGCTAATAGCCAGGGATAAAGTTCTAGCTTCTAATTGAAGGCGATCGATAGCTGTCGATATATTATTTGCCACATCAATTAAAATATCTGTATCGACTAAAAGCTGTTTAGTCATGTTTACTTGTCCATTCGCTCTGTCTCAGTTGACGTATCCAATTGCTACTATCGGCTAAATCATTTCTATCCTGCCACATTCCCACAAATGGCTGATTAGCAAAATCAAAGGATTTTTGTTTTGATATACGATTTGCCTTAAGCTTAGCTTCTAAATTTTCTCTTTCTTCCTCACTTAGAGAATTAATAATTTGGACTAAAGAATCAATTAATTTGGCATTCATTTTATTTGGCTTTAGACAACAACTGTCTATGGTTCGACACTTCTTATTTTAAAGTGCCAAATCTAGATAGATTTTTTTTGACTGTCAACGATCGCGATCGCACTTTGTTTGGGTACTCTAAGTAACACTTATATCGAGGCATATTGTGCCTAGTTGATATATCCTTGTATGTTTTTGCTTTACATGAAACTTTTATTATTAAAAACTTTATTACAGCGTCGTGCCAGAGACGAAGGTTTTACCCTGCCGATGGTTATTGCTCTCGGTTTTGTAATGATCTTGTTAGGTATGACTAACATTGTTAAGTCTAGCGAAGAGAATTTAAACGCCATTACTCAAAATAGTTCCTCTGATGCTTTGGCTGTTGCTGAAGTTGGCATTACTAAATATCGCGAGTTGTTAAATCAAAATCGTATATTAACTATTTACAACGACGACCAGTGGAATACCAATGCCAATGTAACTGGACAAGCTTGTAATGATCTAACAACCACACCTACGGGTTGGGAAGATGGAGGAACTGCCACTGCACCAAACGATACTACTAAATGGTGGGAACTGAGAGAAGATACAGACGGAGATGGTACGGACGAACTTATTGGCGAATATCGATTAGTTAGTTATCAATATGATATTGATGATGATGATTTTGACAGTTCTACTCCACCAACCAATAATAATGGTCAATTTTCTCCCAGCGATGATAACGCAAACACTACTGATGACTTTACCTTTAACGATGTCACTTACGATCCTTTAGGAGTTATTGGCACTTCTAATAGTCCAGAGGGATATAATCCTACAGGAATTTTAACCGTTCAAGGTCGAAGTACTGACGGTAGCGAAGCCCAAATAAAGGTAGAAATACCGCTTCGCATCAATCAAAATGATTTGGAAAATCTCGATCCTGCATTATGGATAGGCAGTACGGATACTACTTATTTAGCTAATTTGAACGGTAATTTAGGAAGTTTGACTGTTACAGATGGTAATGTTGTAATTATTGATGCTGCTAGTGCTGGCAGTTCGGGATGTAGCGATCCTGCTGATGGTGCATCTTATACAGTCATAAGCGATGCTCGCGAAGTTCCTTCAATCAGCTCTATTGCAAGCAAGAGAACTGAGGCGGTGAATGCAGGTATAAATAATAGTATACCTGTAACTTCTCCAGCTGTTCTAGGAAAAACTGATGACGATCCTTATGTAACTCCTCCCAGCGGCGCAACTTTTGATGAAGATATTCATTGCGCTAACATCAGTGACTGTCGTTATTATTATGATTTAAGTGCTACAGATATTACTGCTGTTACCGAGACTGATGGTATTGCTAAGGTCACTCTTTATGTAGATGGAAATTTGAACATTAATCAAGATCTTGGTAGTAATGTTTCCTCTAGCTACTTAGAAATTTACGTTACTAATAGTGGCAGTATAACCATCGATAGTGATAGTACTAATACTATCAATGCTTTGATTCATGCTCCTGAAAGTCAATTAACTGTCAACGGTACTGGAACTGTGAAAATAAATGGTTCGGTTTGGGTAGATAAATTTGTCAATAACGCAACAGTAGAGATTGAACCTGATACAACCAGAATTAGTTCCCTAAACACAGCTCCATCTTATAAATTGTATAGCACGGCTACAGCTCGAACTCCCAGACCACTAACTGGTAGTCCTACTAACTGGGTAAGAGAGGAGGTGCAATAAACATGATACAGAGACTATTAAGATTTAAACACAAAAAATCTTTCGATCGGGGTTTTACAACTTTAGAAGTTTTAGTTTCTATTATTATCGCTTTAGCGTTTGTGAGTGTTGCAATGCAGTCTTTTGTTTTGGCAATGGCGATGAAAGTTCAAGCACAAGAAAAGCAGAGAGCCAATCAATTAATTCAAGAAGACCTGGAAGCAGTAAATAATCTAGCTAGTAATGTTGCTGAAGATCATGATAATAAATGTAATCCTGTTGCAACAACTTCTCCTACTAGGACTGCCTATGAAAATAGCTATGCTTACGAACTATGGGAAGATATTGATGCAGTAACAGCACCAACAGTTAATTTATTGATAGCATCTGATGGAACAACATCAGGAAAAAGATTAGGTTTAATTCGTAATCAAATAAATGATTTGAGCGATCCTAGTCCTGTTGAAGATGCTCCATATCGAACTTTAAAAATTAATTACCAAGTTAGAGAATTAGATAGTTCTGATAATCCTATTGGTGATGTTATTGCAAAACGTTATGTGGAGGTAATACCTGATGTTGCTTTACAATGTCCTTAGAAAAAGTGATAAGGGTTTTACTCTTATTGAAATAATTACAACAGTGATTATTGTTGGTGTTCTCGCTAGTATTGCTGCACCGAATTTTCTTGGTATGCTCAACCAAACCCGCATTAAAGATGGTTTAGGACAGGTTGAAGGCGCAATCCGAGAAGCTCAAAGATTAGCCATACGTAGAGGTAAACCTTGCAGAATTCTTTTTACGACTGATGGTACTGGGAGTTCAATTGTTGAAATAGCACCAGATAGTGGGAGTGTTAGTTATAGTGGCTGTTTGTTGAGTACTAGAGAATTACCTGACTCAGTTTCTTTTAGTCTTCTTACTGGCGGAACTCTTGTCCCCATTAATTCTTTTAACGAAGCAGAGTTAACTTTCTCTAGCAAAGGGAATCCTGACGTTGAAGGAATAATGGTAATTTCTCATACTGGTACTAATACTTCTAAATGTGTTCAAATAGAAGGGCTATTAGGTAACATATTGACTGGTGACTACAATTCAACGACCCAAGAATGTGAAGCCTAATCAAAAATATGCCAAAGATTTGTTAGTTGAACATTAATGCAAAATAATTTAAATCAAAAGAGCGATCGCGGTTTTACTTTAATTGAACTGATGGTCGCTCTTATTATTATGGGAATAATAGCTGCGATCGCAGCACCTAATTTTCTTGGCTTACTCAGTCGTATTAGAGTCAACAACGCATTAGAACAGTTACTAGGAGCAATTAGAGAGAGTCAAAGATTAGCAATGCGACATGGTAAAAGTTGTCGTATTAATATAGACCCCAATACAAACATTCTCGATTCTACAGATAATGACTGTTTGTTAAACACCAGAACGATAGATGATAACGTAATCATCAGAACCAATCTCTCTGGATCGACTCCCAACATTTCTTTTTCCCATAAAGGCAATACAACTAAAATGGGTACTGTTGTTTTGACTTCTAATTTTACTGATAATCAAAAGTGTTTTGTTATCTCCCTGGGTTTAGGCATTATGAGAACTGGAGACTATACTGGTAGCAAAACTGGTTCTGTATCCTCAAGTAACTGCCAAACAATAGATAGCTAATTTTCCAAAATTTGTTGACAAAAAAAGGAGAACCAATTTTGATTCTCCAACAATATTCAAAATCAAGCCAAAAGTTACGGAAGCACTGAATAAGATTGAGGACTACCACCATTGTCAGTATAGGTTTTATACTTTTGCTTAAAGGCATCTGATTGAAGCACAAATATATTATCTTGAAAGTCAACCCCAGGAGCAGTAGTATCAGATACGTCACTTTTCCCAATTTCAAAAGCAATTATGCGTTCGTTATTTTGCAGTCCATCTATTGTATATCCTCCACTACCGTCTGGTGTCGCAAGACCTTTACTTTCTAAAAATTCCCCTAAAGATATTTGCTCTCCATTATCTAAAGTATCTCCATCACCATTCATGTCATATCCATTGTAAGGAGGAACTGGACTACCTTCTTTGAGCATCACTACGTATGGGTTTAATTCTGCTGCTGTGCCATCTTTTTGACTGTAAACTTTGCCATCAGTACTACTCGCACAGGGATAACTAGTACAAGTAATAGGGTCGCCATTGAAAGTTCGAGGATCGTTGAAGTTTATTGCATGAGATATTGCTACAACATCATTATTAGGATCGGTATGCCAATCAGCTGTTTCTCCTAAAGTTTCATTACCTGTGAAATCTTCTGTACCAGTGCTACCATGACCGTTTCCTTCACGACTATTGATGCAGTCAGAACCACCTCTAGGAATAGAAGAAACGACTAGTGTATCACTGTTCATCATAATTGGTTGTGGTTGAGCATCTGCTCGATGATCCCATGTAATTTCACTAGGATTACTAAGACTATCACCAAAGTCAGTTCTCATACTCCAATCAGTGTTGGTAGAAGGATTACAAGAAAAACTCGGATCGAGCGTTCTAAAAGCTGTTGAATATCCCTTAAAACTAAGAGAATTATTCTCTGGGGCAGTTCTTGCTCTAGCTACAGTATTAGTATCTGCGGAATAAGTACTATCTGCTCCACTAGCTGTTGTCGTTCCTCCAGTAAAGTAAAGCTGTGCAGTAATGGCTTGTCCATCTACATCAGCACCATCATCAGCATTTATTTCGCCATCTCCATTT
This sequence comes from Pleurocapsales cyanobacterium LEGE 10410, assembly GCA_015207195.1. Lineage (GTDB taxonomy): Bacteria > Cyanobacteriota > Cyanobacteriia > Cyanobacteriales > Xenococcaceae > Waterburya. The sequence goes on along the minus strand of JADEXJ010000243.1, from coordinate 1,570 downwards.
GTATCTAGCGTACTATCAGCAAATGTAATTTCGCCATCTCCATTTGTATCAGTTAGAGTATCTCCAAAATTAATTTCACCATCTCCATTTCGATCGTTGGGATCGTCTGCAAAGCTAATTTCACCATCTCCGTTGGCATCTGTTACGTTTTCAACTATAAGATTTCCAGCGGCATCTCTGTCGCCATCGTCGTCTACTACACAAGCGAAAAAACCTTGATAGGTTATTGTCTCCTCTATGCCATCACCATTATTATCACAATCTTCAGTTTGATTCTCATTACTAACTCCATCTACTAAAGCTTCATTGTTCCAATTTGCTATATTTGTAGGATCTGTATAATTACCACTAGCATCTAAATTAGGACCCCACCTGTAAATCACTAATGGTCCTTTCCAAGGAGAACTGCTGTCTGGAGGGGCAACGGAATAAATTACTCTTTGAACTACTCCTGGTATTTGCAGAGCTAACCTTACTGTACCTCCTGTCGGAAGGCTATAAGCAGGAGCAACGCTGGCTATGTTGCTACCAGCTCCAGTAGTCATATCTACTTCAATTGCTTGTGCGCGTCGCATTTCATCAGAAATAAAGTCTAATGCACGAGAAGATTCATTTCTGGCTGCTACTTTAGAGGTCTCACTTTGGGTAGTTCGCAATACTTGCATTAAACCAAAACCCAATGCACCAATCACAAAAGTACTCATGAATAGCCCAACCAGTAATTCAGTCAGGGTAAAACCAGAATTAGGTTTAAATCTGTTTTTTTTTAAAAGTTTTTGAAACTCTTTGTTTTTCATATTTAGGATTTTTTGTATATAAAACTAAAAATATTTTTCAAGTAAACAGGCAAGTTTTTGTAAGTTAGATTCAAGTGATTTAGTCTTGCTTACAATTGTCGCCATTTATACTATTACTGTTCAAATATACTGAGAGAAATGAGGGAGTGTAAATTAGTAAACACACTGATTTTCAGATGAAGCGAAAATAAAGATCGGGTAAATTACTTTTGTGTTGAAGCTATTGACTGCTAGTTTTAGATCAATCTAAATTATTACTGGCTGTTTACAGTTTTATTAGCTAACGATCTCATTTTTTGATATCAAATCTAGTTGCACCAAACGAAGATTATGATAAATATCCTTCAATCAAGATATCTTCAGCGATCGCCTGAACTTCTATACCTTTTAATTGCAGTGCATCTGTCATAGCGGTCAAATCTAAATCGCCAACGAGGGTTGAGGCGTATATTCCACCGATGATTTTAGGGGCGATAAATGCCATCATTTTTTGAATCGTAGCCATCGGCGATCGCTCTTTTCAGTGGAAAAAAAACTTATCAATCGCATTTCTAGTTTGTATTAGACCTAATAAATGTTTCAATAGGATGAACAAAAAGCAGAGAGTATTGACATCCTCCCAGCGTCTCCGACGCGGGATTCCCTTAAGAATCTAGAGGTTCTACATTCAACGATTCGCCGTTAGACAGCAGGGTTGCCCCAACCGCCCAAGAGGGCAAATCTCCTGTAGCGTACCGCCAGTTGCTCATGGGGGAAACCCCCAAGACCGCACT
>JADEXJ010000242.1 GCA_015207195.1 Pleurocapsales cyanobacterium LEGE 10410 | reverse complement strand
GAGAAGTTTACCGTCCAGGTTCTCACTTTGTTCAGCCAGGGCAGTTAGGTAGAGACAACAACGGTGGTGCAAACCGAGCTAAAGATGAATCGATTCCCCCCAGACTTTCTCAGGCGATCGCTGCTGCTAACGGAATTAAACCTCTAGCTGACATCAAAGAGGTTGAGGTTAAGCGCAAGGCTTGGGATGGTTCGGAAAAGATTATTGCAGTCGATCTCTGGCAAGTGATCAAATCTGGTGATACCAGTCAAGATATTATTCTGCAGGAAGACGATCGGGTGATCATTCCTAAAGCAGACAGTATTTCTAAAGAACAAAGTCGTGAACTTGCTTCAGGTACATTTTCTCCAGAAACAATTACCGTTAATGTCGTGGGAGAAGTTGTCAGTCCAGGAGCAGTAGAGGTAGAACCAAATACTCCACTAAATAATGCGATTTTAGCTGCTGGCGGATTTGATACCCAGCGCGCCGACACCAAAAAAGTGGAATTAGTTAGCCTAAAGCCAGATGGTACGGTAGACAAGCGCATGATTGAGGTAGACTTGGGTGCGGAAATCAATGATGAAACCAATCCTGTTTTGGGTCAAAACGACGTTGTTGTCGTTGGTCGTTCTGGAGCAACCAAAACTGGTGATAGTATAGGTACATTTACTAGCCCCTTGCGTGGATTGTTTGGCATCTTTAATGCTATTTTTTAATCCAATTACAGTAAGCTTGTAAACCCATTACCCTGCTACATTGTGTGGTGGTAATGGGTTGTTATGCGTCTAATCTAAAATAATCCGTGTTGTGAGGATTAATAAAATAATGCCCGATAGAAGTTCAGATCGCTCTACCTATCTCCCTCTAAAAAATGAGAATGGGAACGGAATCAGTCAACGCAGGCACCATCGTGTCTTGACGCGCGTTCCCTAGCTACGGAAACCCTTTACTCGGGGTCGCATCGCTTTTACAAGTACAAGTCACGCAAAGCTTCGCTTTGCGTTTCCGCACCTTTAGGTCGCTCTTCCCGCCTGGGATCTCCTCAGGGCGGAAAATAGAGATAGTTTTCATAATTAAATATGTGTGTCTAGAGATTTTTAAATAATTTGGCGATCGCGCAATAGGAAACTACTTCGGTGTTTGAACGTAGTAGCCACTTCCTACACGGGCGATTTCTTTAGCAAATACCTTTTGACTTAAGCGATCGCCGCTTTAAATACACTATGGTTTAGCTGCTACCTTACGCTTAAGACGTTGCTGTAAGCCGAACAACTTGACGGCAACTTCTGGCTTTTTTTTAGTACAAAAATATAATCTGTATATTCTGCGTCAATTTTACCCAGGCTAAGTATCTTTGTTAAAAATTTGATTAATTCCCATATTGTTCCATTGACTCCATGCTTCTTCCTGAATTTTTTTTGTTTGAAATCTTCATATAAGCTAAAATATTCAATCGTTAAATCATTACTGATAAAGAAATTTTTGAGAAAACTTGGAGCAATAGAAAATCTTAAGAAGGTACGGAACGGCGGGCAGTCTTCGGTTTTTGTTATGTTTTTGTAACCAAAGGCATATTTGTATGTCCAAAAGTGAAACCATTGCGGTGTAAACTTAGTTACTATACCTTTAAGGGAAAAAGCATTAGGAGATGCGATAACAATAGTCCCATTCTCTTTTAAGGCTCTAAGACAATTGTTAAGGGCTCTTTGAGGATGTGAAAGATGTTCTAAAACCCACCAGCATACTATCAGATCGTATTCTGAATTTGGTAGATAATAAGACTGTATATCTCCTAGTATCTTTTCATCTAAAACAGTATTTTTTGAAAGTTGTTCTTCTGATATATCAATGCCAACTACATAAGCATTTTTATCAACTTTTATGTAACTGCGGGAACCACACCCAACTTCAAGAATTTTCGGTTTCTTTCTGTCATTCAATAGCCGATCGACGACTGATTGCACTTTTGTAATTTCCTGCCGTATTGGTTTAACAGATGTAGTCATAGATTTTTTCTTCAATATCTTCTAGTACTTGTACGGGTTAGAGAACAAAGCTTCACGATTTGTGTCCACGTCGAGGTGAAGCATATTTATATTTGCTTTTGGTTGCCAAAATCTATTAAATTTATCAACAGCGGCTTAGAGAAGAGTGTCAGTTACCGAGTTAGCATTTTTTCTATCTTTAAAGCTTTAAAGTTATTTAGCAGTAGCATACTTGGCAATATCTTGTATGTAGCTAGAATTGAGCTAGAGTAGATTGAGGTTTTGATACCGATTTACTTAGCGTAGGAACTCCAGCCAAATCAAGGATTTGAGGAATCAATTCTTCTCGTTTCACAGCCATGAGATGCACTCCTTGACACAGTTGACGAGCTAGCTGAACTTGCTCTGCCGCAATCAGCATCCCTTCTAGTAGTGGCTCAGAAGCTTGCTCTAGTCGGGCAATCGTTGTCTCGGGAATTTTTACTCCTGGAACGCAGCGATTGAGAAAGCGAGCATTTTTTGCCGATTTCAGCAGGAAAATCCCTGCCAAGATTGGCTTACCAAATGGAGTTGCCACTTGCATAAACTTTTCTAAACGGTCGAAATCAAAAACTGCCTGGCTTTGAAAAAATTCAGCACCAGCAGCTAGCTTGCGCTCAAAGCGTTGCTGTAAGCCAGACCAGCTAGACGATTGCGGATCGACGGCAGCACCAGCAAACAGATCGGTCGCTCCATCGCTTAAACGTCGATCGTTGCCATCATAACCGCGATTAAGTCGTTCAATTGTCTGTAGAAGTCGGACAGATTCTAAATCAAATACCCCTCTAGCTCGAGGACAATCGCCGACTTTAACCGGGTCGCCAGTAAGCGCTAAGATGTTGCGGATACCAAGGGCATTAGCCCCCATCAGATCCGCCTGAAGCGCAATCCGATTGCGATCGCGGCAAACCATTTGACAAATGGGTTCAATCCCCTGCTCAAGCAAAATCGCCGAAGCTGCTAAGGGACTCATTCGCAGGACGGCACGACTACCATCGGTGAGATTAATGGCATGAACCCGATTCTTAAGAGTGAGTGCCATTTGCACCAAGCGATCTGAGTTGCCCCCTTTAGGAGGAGACACTTCGGCTGTAATCAAAAACTCTTTGGCTTTGGCAGCAGAGCGAAAGCTAGGCTGGATATTTTGACTGAGTTCAATCGTAGATACTTTCATGTGCTATCGCAATTTTTCCAAGGATGTATAAGCTGAGCAGTTCTCGATCTCGATGAAAGGATCTTGCTCAATCGGCTCAGCGATCGCCACCCTTAAGAAATTTTATTAAGTTATATTTTCGTAACAATGCGCCAAAGTAGCTTTTTGTAGCTGAGCAACTTGATCTAGCCGTTCCCAGGGCAAATCTAGCTCGGTGCGACCAAAGTGTCCGTAGGTAGCTACATCTTGATAGAAGCGTCCCCCTCGTTCCTGAGGGAGATTTTGTAAATTGAGGGTATCGATCACTCCGGCTGGACGCAGCTCAAAATTTTGCTCGACCAAAGCCAGTAACTTCTCTGTTGGTAACTTACCCGTCCCAAAGGTTTCAATGAAAATACTGACAGGTTTAGCTATCCCGATCGCGTAGCTAAGTTGAACCTCGCACTTGTCAGCTAACCCAGCAGCGACCAGATTCTTAGCCACATGGCGACAAGCATAACTCGCTGAGCGATCGACTTTGGTTGGGTCTTTCCCAGAAAAAGCACCGCCTCCATGACGAGAATACCCGCCATAGGTATCAATAATAATCTTGCGTCCCGTGAGACCGCAATCTCCTTGCGGACCCCCAATCACAAACTGTCCGGTAGGATTAACTAAGAAACGGGTTAGTTGATCGGGCTTAACATCTAGAGTGGCAAAAACTGGCTGAACCACTTCTAGCCATAAATCTTGGTTAATTTCCGATTGCTCTATTCCTGGTGCATGTTGGGTGGAAATTAAAATGGTGTCTAAGCCTACCGGACGACCATCCTCATAAATTACAGTTACTTGCGTTTTGCCATCCGGTCCCAAATACGGAATCCGCCTAGTCTTACGCACTCTAGCTAGACGACGAGCGAGCCGATGAGCCAGACTAATTGGCAGCGGCATCAATTCTGGTGTTTCGTTGCAAGCATAACCAAACATAATTCCCTGATCGCCTGCGCCAACGCTATTCCAACGCTCTTCATTTCCTTGGCGACTCTCCAAAGCCTGGTTAACCCCTTGGGCAATGTCTGGCGACTGCTCGTCAAGTGCGACTAAAACAGTGCAGCTATCGGCTGAAAAACCATTACCGGCATCGGTATAGCCAATTTCAGCGAGTTTTCGTCGTACCAGCTTGACATAATCAACTTTAGAATTCGTGGTAATCTCGCCCGATAATAGCACCAAGCCAGTGTTAACGACTACCTCTGCCGCCACGCGACTCTTAGGATCTTGAGCCAAGTGAGCATCTAAAATCGCGTCAGAAATTTGGTCGCAAATTTTGTCAGGGTGTCCTTCGGTTACTGATTCGGAGGTGAATAAATATCTAGTCATATTTTTTGCCTACCTTTTTTTTCGCCAATTGAAATTTTTATTGAGCGTATATCAAAAGACAATAGTAATTGCGGCGTTGCTGAATGTGTAATGCTATTACTGTGTTTTCTATTTCCAAAGAAGGCTCCCTGGATTTAAAAAGCTTAAAGCTTATGGCTTAGAGCTTAAAGCTACGAACAGTAATCCTCTGTAGAACATTACTTAATAAGCAACGACAGAATTGCTAATACTAATTTCTCTGCCAGAACTAGAAAAAGATTATTCTGGCGAGCGCAAAGCTCCTACAAAGTAGGATATTTATAGACTACGTAATTAGCTGAAACTTGTCGATATAGGAAAGTTCAGATATCTAACGGGACTTAAACAAAAACTAAGCCCAAATAAACCCTAAACTTGCTTTATAAGCAGGAAACACGTCCCAACCGAGTCAGAAGCCATTTGATATATATTTTTACGCTCACTTTCTTGAAGTCAACGCAGCTGCTGGAGCTTGCATCGAGCAGAACGTTGACCCAATAACCCTCCTAAATAGTGCCTAAACTCTCTTTTCTTGGTGCGCGTTCCCTAGCTACGGAAACCGCAGCGGTGAGTTAGTGCGGTCTTGGGGGTTTCCCCCATGAGCAACTAACGAACCCTTTAGGGGGTCGCACCGCTTTTTGCGCCTTAGTTCTTAGCAAATTATCGAAGCGTTTGCACCATTTATCAAAACATGGAGGCATAGCTGAGGGAGTGGTTTCTCTCATCGGTAATTTCTCCCACGTGAAATCTATGTTTGGTAGGTATTATAGTCCATTTTCAATTTGTCGATTGTTTAAGTCCCGTTAGGAGAAGTCATAACGTGCGATCGCGTAATCCCAGATTTAAAGGTCGATTAAGTCAATTTTACAATAATAATAATCGTTATCAAAAATATTTTTTCAATCTTGAAAACAGCTAGATCGAGACCCAGATTGAAACCCAAACAATAGGGCAATCGCACTTCTACAAAAAAGTTTTATTCAAGATTGCTGAAGTTAACTATTTAAACTCCATCAAAAGTATGGTTAGCTTCGATGGGTTTAATCTCGCATCGATCTAGTACCCCTCCAGGGGATAGGCATTTTTTATTGTGGGAAATTACGCTACTATCAGCATTGGCATTGGAATTAGCTCAACAGCGTGATTGGATGTGCTGAATTTAGTTCAACATCCCCCATATGCGAAGCGGTCCCTACGGGATACCGTAAACATATATCCTTTAGGACGCTCAAAATCATCGAAATACTTTCTTTTGTGACCTTAGCAGACAGTAATTTTCTGCCGACGTTTGGTCACAGTAATTTTGATTACAAGAGGAGAACTTAAGACAATGGCTTACGAATTACCATCCCTGCCTTACGATTACACCGCTTTAGAACCAGCAATTTCTAAAAGCACCCTGGAATTTCATCACGATAAACACCATGCAGGTTATGTCAGCAAATACAACAATGCCGTTGAAGGAACAGAATTAGATAGCAAATCCATCGAAGAAGTGATTAAGGCGATCGCTGGAGATGAGGGTAAAACAGGATTGTTTAATAATGCTGCCCAAGCTTGGAATCATACTTTTTATTGGCAGTGTATGAAACCCGATGGCGGTGGTACACCTGGAGGAGAATTGGCTAAAAAAATTGAGGCTGACTTTGGCAGTTTTGATAAATTTGTCGAAGCTTTCAAGAATGCAGGTGCAACCCAGTTTGGTAGCGGTTGGGCTTGGCTAGTACTAGATGGCGATACTTTAAAAGTGATTAAAACCCTTAACGCCGATAACCCCCTAGCTAGCGGACAAGTTCCCCTATTAACAATGGACGTTTGGGAACACGCCTACTATCTCGACTATCAAAACAAGCGTCCTGCTTATATTGATGATTTTATCGGTAAGTTAGTCAATTGGGATTTTGTGGCTAAAAATTTGGCTGCTGCGTAAGTAGAAATTAACTACAAGCGGATATGAGCCAAATTTTATTTTATATCCGCTCTTGTCAATCCAAATTAAAACCACCCTAAAACCATGACTGAATTTAAACGCTTCCAAAACCACAACATTTCTCAATGGCAATCAAACAGAATGAGACAAATAATTATCGATCGCTGGCAAGAAACCTGGACAGTTGTTGAGACGAGAAATAAACGGCTTCGCCGTAGCTCTTAGTTTTAACCTTGCCAATAAAACTTAAAAAACTTCATCGAGTCATTAAGAGCGATTGCTCCTGCGTGAATACTGTCATTTTTTTTGAGCAACAACCATCATGAAGCCCAGTTATCCTCAAATTATTCTTTCTTTTGCCTATCGTGGCTGCAAGGTAGAAATAGACCGCGACGAATTAGATGGGCATTGTACTTATGCAGCTTGGGTCAATCACGATCGAGGTTGTGCTGTGGCAGTTCCCAGTGCCATGACAACTATCGATGCAATCCGCCGAGCCAAACAGTGGATAGATCGCAGATATCTTAATTGTAGCGAGGGATAGCTAATACTTTTCCCTTACCATTGATTAAACTCAATGTAAAGCGATATACGGTTTCTGTTTAAAAAATGTAACCTTAATAAAAATATGTTTACAATAGACCTAACGTTTTCAATCTAATTGCACGATTTATTGGAGGCTCATC
>JADEXJ010000241.1 GCA_015207195.1 Pleurocapsales cyanobacterium LEGE 10410 | reverse complement strand
TGAGAGACTTGAAGTAGTCTTCGTTCATCTGTACCAAGTCATTTTTATCTAATTGAGCCATGTTTTTAACATACACCACAAGGGTGGAGTTGGCTCATTTTTGATTGGGGGGGAAATGAACGGTTACGTTCAAACAACTTACTTACCTCTGGGTTATAAACCAGCATATAGTTCCAGTAATTCTCAAACACTGACTCGACATACCCTTTGGTTTCTGGGTAGGGGATTTTCTCAACAAATTCATCAGGATCTTGTAGTCCATAGCGATTGACCCATTTAGCTACAGCATTTGGTCCTGCGTTGTAGCTAGCCACTGCCAGCATCGAGTTGTTACCGTACTTTTTATGGGTAAAGTCAAGATAGTAAGTGCCGATATTAATGTTGTCTTCGGGGTTAGTTAGAGAATAGTTAGCTAAACCAATGTTATTGGCTGCGCTTTTTCCCGTCGCTGGCATTACCTGCATCAAGCCTAACGCCCCTGCCCAAGATTCAATCTCTGGTTCAAAACGAGATTCTTGGCGAATTAAAGAAGTAACTAGCAGAGGATTGAGCTGTCGCTGTTGCGACCACTTGAGAATAATGTCTTCGTAGGGAAAGGGATATAAAGCCTGCCAGTATTTGGGAGTTTGCCGTAGCTGCTGCCACTGTTGTTTGTCTTCTGGGGTATCTCTGTCTTGCAAATACCAGATTTGATTGATGCCTCGCAGGTTTTTACCTTGATATAGCTTTAATAAGCCTTTAGTAAAGTCGTCAGCAACGGATAGTTCGGCGCGATCGCTAATTTCTGTTTGAAACTGCGCCCAGGCTTCTGATTCTAAACCTGATTTATATAACTCTTGAAAGGTTGGCGATCCCCCTGGAGGAATAATTTTGCCCGCTTTAACTACTTGAGGAACTTTATGGCGCACCGTGGTAAAGTCTCCCACATCCCAGCCTAAAGCTACTGCCGAACGCCAGGCATAATAGGAGCGAGGAAAACGAGTTAAAACAGTTTGATAGGCGGTAGTAGCTTCTTGAGGGCGGTTGAGTCTTTCTGCCCACTTAGCAATCCAAAAACCAGCCTTGGGCGCGATCGCACTGTCGGGATTGTCCGTGACAATCGGTTGTGACCACTGCCAAGCGGTAACTAAATCTCCTGATTTGGCTTTTTTGCTGGCAACATCCCAGCGGTATTTAGCTGCTGCTTCGGAGTGTTTATAGTCAGTTAAGAGTGTTTGCAGGGCTTTGGTGGCAGATTGAGGACTATTAAGGGTTTTGAGAACTTCGGCTTTTTGCACCAGGGCTTCTGGTGCGTGTTTGGGGAACCGAGCGATCGCCCGATCTAGATAACTTATTGCTTCTTTTTTATCAACAAGAGTTGCCATACGGCGCAAACCCCAGCCCGTGTAGTTATCGTCGGGATACTGTTGAAATAGCTGAAGATAATATCGTTTGGCGGTAATTTTATCATTTCCCAGATGGTGTCCCCTACCCGCCCGATATAGATTGCGGGAAGTAATTGGGGCTTTGATATAAGCCTTACCAGCTTTAGCGTAGTCCCACTTTAACCAGTAGCTATCGGCGATCGCCTCCCATGCTTCAGGAGTCAACTGACTGGCATATTCTTTGACTAAACGATCTCGCATTTGGTCTACTCCAGGAGCGTCAGGAGTATATTTAACCAGGACTGCCATCAGATGAGGTTGGTTGGGATTTTTATCTAACTGTCGGCGGATAATCTCGTGGGTACGAGGATGAGAGGGGAACCTGGCGATCGCCTGTTGCCAATAAGCGGAATCGGATTCACCTAATAGATATAAAGCTTCGGCAGTAGCGGAAGAAGCTGGATATTTGGTAATCAGTTTTTGCCAAGTTTTTTCGGCATTTCGCTCGTTTTGTTCTAGTTGATAAGCCTGACCTTTTGCTAGCAGGACATAAGGAGCCAGCAAGGGATATTCTCTTTCTAAACCCTGTAATTTTGCCAAAGCTTCTTTACCCTGTTGGCGATCGATTAAATCGGCTGCTAATAATAAACTATCGCGAGTGTTCCCTGAAGAATTGTTTGACGCAACTACTGGCATAGCAGAAAATATCTGCTGACTATTGTAGTTAATGTAGTTAAAGGCGGTTTTTGCTCGATTATTTGTGGAAATTACAATTTTTGAACCCAAAACTACTATCGATACTAAGCCGATACCAAGGGATAGATAAAACTTGCTGTTAGATGGTTTCCACATATTAAATATTAACGGTGTGAGGTTAGGTCTATTTAATTATTATTCCCCTGCAAACAAGCTTCTTATCATTGAAGTATTAATTGATGAATCGGTATCGTATACAGGAAAGTAACGGCTAGATCTTCGAGTTGAGAGTGAATGAGTGTTGGATTGTATAGTCGTTCTAATTAATCTTCGTACTCTCTCAGCTATTGGTTCGGGAGGTTAGGGATTAGGGATTGGGGATTGGGGTAAGTTGAGCTGAATTTTTATTTATTCAAGTCATCTGGTTTTTATTTGAAATGACTATAATTCGCACTATTTCGATGATGAAGTTAGGTTCAACCCTAAGCTGAACACTTTGAAAATTAGCTGGCAAGCTATGGAATTATTTCTATTTTGTTTTCAGTCGGGCGATCGCCTTTGGTCGGTTGTTAATTCTCGGCTTCTAATCTTAAGTATCGACCGTTTTTTAAACTAAAAAAAGTCAAATATACAGTTCGATCTTAAGGCTTATTTATTGACAAAAAGAACAGATTGGAAAATAAATTAATATTTGACAAAAAGATTAATGGCAAATTTTACTTAAAATGCTGCGGGAATTATGATCGCCCATCCTTTAACTAACTACTAAAACAGGGCAAGAAGCCAGATTGATTACGCGGTTGGTTACGCTATCGGCAGCAGATTCTTCATCAATCAACCCCAAACCGCGACAGCCCATAATAATCAACTCCGCATTGATTTCGTCGGCTACATCACAGATCGTAAAGGCAGGAATACCAGATCTTTCGATAGTGTCGGCATTTATTCCCTGCTGGACAAAAAATGATTTGGCTTCTTGTAATAGTTTGGCTACTTTTTCTTCCGAAGCCATTACGCCTTGCGCTTCATTTTCAACTACGGATAGGATAGTGAGTTTACTGTTATGGATTTTGACCATATTTGCCGTCAGTTCGATCGCCTTGCGAGCTTCTCTATTTAATTCAATGGAAAACAAAATAGTTTTAAACATCTTAAAATATATAAAGATATGTAATTCAAATTAATATTGTTGCAATAAATTGCCTTGCCGAAACCTATAGTAATACTGAGAATTTTGTGAATTCGACAAGCTAGACAGCTTACAGCTAGATACTGTCATCTAGATAAAAATATCATATCGCGATCGTGATTCTATTACCCAGATGACAGCGCGATTAACATAAATTAGTATAAGTTTGATTAGTTAAGTTACGATCGCGCTAGCTTGAGATCAATAGTTTAGTTTGCGACTCAGGCGATCGCCCTTACGACATACTAGGTCATAGGCACAATAGCGACAGGCTTTGCGATCTACATCGGGGGCGACGGGATAGTGTCCTTGTTGAAGGTGAGATTTGACTCGTTCAGCAAAAGCTGCCAATTCTTCAGGATCTTTTTGCGGACGGCTAATAGTTTTTTGTTGAGTTATGGAATAGTAGGCTGCGGTATTTATTGGTTCGTCAGCATATTGTTCGACGATCAGTCCTTCGGACATGGCTTCGCTTACCGCATCCTGGTATACCGCTAGTTGAATATCAAGATTGGCTTTACCCGTGGCATCTTTTACCCCAGCGGGAATCACACCACTAGTTTTATAATCAATCACCGTCAAGCCTGTACTGGTGCGATCGATTCTGTCTACCTGTCCCTGCACCGGCAAACCATACCATTGTGTAGCAAACTTGGTTTCTCTGGCGATAACTTCTGTTTCTGAGGGCAAAAATTCGGTAGTGGTTAAATTAAGCAACAGTAAGTTTAAATGTTCTTGACGTTGTGCGCGCCATCCTGGTAACTGAGTTAAGTTCAATTCTTGTTCGGCGGTGGCGAATGCTTTAGCTAGCTGTTCGCGATTAAACTCTGCCAAGTCGCTAGCGGTATAGATGTTTTCTAAGGATAGTTCCAAGCAGCGATGATAAAGACTGCCCCGCAATGCAGCACTGAGATCCGTTTTTGCTTCGACTAATTCTTTAAGCTTGAGTAACCGCGCACTAAACCATTTAAAAGGACATTGACCTAATTGAGTTAGCTGTGACGCGCTAAATATTTTGCTTTGAGGATCTAGTTTGATGCCAATTACTCCATCATATAAATCGGGAGCGATCGCGCTTTCTCGCTGAACCTCTACCTGCCAAGCTTGAGTTATTTTGGGTAGCAGTAAAGCTGAATTAATTTCTGGTTCTAATTGATGGGATTGACGTAGATATGACTGACGAGCAAGTTCGATACTAGGTAAAGGAAGCGTCTGGGCGAGACGAGGTTTTAATCCCAAACGAGTTAAATAGGGACTAGGTAAAGTAGGCTGGCGATCGATTAATTCGGGATAAGAAAAAGTGATGCTTTGGGTGGGGATACCTAACAGACAGTAAAAATAAAAAGTTTCTTTTTGAGCAAGATCTACGGCGGTTTCAATCTCTATGCCTTGTTTAGCTAACTGCTTGCGGTTGTGAAAGTCCAAAATTGGGTCGTCGGCGATCGCTGCTGGGAAAATTCCTTCTCTGCTTCCCAAGACAAAAACATGAGGGTAGTTTGTACCCAGCAATGATAAGGGAGAATGGAGTTGAATCCCCCCAATGCCTGGTTGGGCAGATATAGTTAATAAGGCGAGTATGTCGTTTATTTCGTTGATAAAAGCTCGTTTACTTAGTTTTTGTTTGGGCTTGGCTAATTCGGTTAAAGCTTCCTGGAGTCGATAGTAGGCAGCAATTTCTCTTGCCCAACTTTTGGCTTTTTCTAAAACATCCCAAGCAGACAGAATATCCTGCAAACGTTGGATCCAAAGATCTCGGCGATCGCTGTTTGCACTATCAAGCAGACTCAGATCTACTCCTAAGTTCGACCAAGCAGCCAAACCTTGAGGATGGGTTTGTCTGGCTGCTGACCAAATTTCCGCAGACATATACTTACTCAAAGGATGAGACAATAATTTAGCCGTAGCTTCAAAAGGAAAATTATCTCTCATTACTTCTAAAACCAGTTTGAGCCATGCACCGATGCGAGTCTGTTCTAGAGGTATTTCATAAGCCACCTGCACGGGCAAATTGTATTCCCAGGCAAGATCGCTCAAGGCTTTACCATATAGCTGTTCTTCCTTGGTTATCAAGACAATATCTTTGGCAGCTACTCCTTTGGTTAGCAAAATCTTTACCTGAGTCAATGTCCCCCGAACCTCTGCTTCTATGGTAGGAAAGACATCAAGACTAACCCCCTTGGGTAAAGTCGCTCTCTGCCTAAAACTTTGTTGCAGTTGTCGATTGATTCCCCCAGTATGCCCCTGTTGCATTGTCAGCAACTGCCATCCCTGAGACTGCAACCATGCTACCGCCTGCTGATTTGGGGAAAATAAATCATCTAAGGGGAATACTAAAATACTATCTTGACTGGCGATCGCATTAATTAAGGCTAGTTCATCTTTAGCTGGTGCAAAATAACCATAAAATAAGTATGCCTGTTGATGAGTAACTTCAATACTACCCTGCCAATATAGTTCCGCAGCATCAATCTTGTTTCTCTGTCTTAATTGCTTTTGATAGGCTGAGGCGAGATTGCCTAACTGTTGTATTCTAGAGTCAGAATTCTGTTGTAGCGTGGCTAAATCTATCCCGCTGCGAAATAAATCTTTGATCGTAGATAAGAAAGCTTTGGCTGTTCCCTCAACATCTTTAGTGTCAACCACTTCAGCCACAGCATTTTGCAGCAAACGACGACTCAATAAAGTCGAGGCAATCCCCATTCCCTGACAACGCACGAGACGTTGCGTCAGACATTCTAAACTATAGTGAGGGACTTTGAGACTAAAGGCGATCGCTTTACTGGGAGTAATCACCTGAAGATCGGGGACGATACTTAATTCAGGTACGATATATTTGCCCATGTTTCAAGTAATAAGTAAGAAATAATAAGTAATAAGCTGAGTTACTGGTATTTTGGTAGCTTTGAGCCAATAACCTTCCTTCAGTTATACATTTATCTCGAAACGAATGACTCGACCTCTAACAATTCAACTGGCTTCATCTCGCGCATCTAGTCTAACAATGGGGCAATAAATCCCAAAACGTAGATAAATCCTCATCTACCCTATCAAAAACCTAAAACTAGTTCATCAGCAGATCTCTCATCTGTGTCCATCCGCGTTCATCTGTGGATGTTTATAATCCCACGAATTAAATACGACTCAACACTAATATAAGTCTGATAATTTCTAACTCACAACAACAACAAACTATCTGCCATTACCCACAAAGCCAACCCAGTAATAGTCAAGCAAAATATACCAGCAACTCCCGCTAATGGTTGCTGATTGATTCCCGTCAACCAGTGATTTTGCTGTTTATAAGTTATTAATTTTGCTGAATCGATACAGGTTAAACCCCAAATCCATCCCGCGTGAAGTCCCAAAGCAAGATATATATTATTGTTATTTACTAGTCTTGCCATCACTAGCACCATTCCCATCAGCCACAAACCTGGAATTTGCGGAAATGTTGCTTTTCTCTCCCAAATCAAATGCAATAGGGCAAAAATGAGGCTAGACATCGTTGCAGCTAGCCAGTATGAATTATCACTTAGCAATGTGCTAAATACATAACCCCGAAATACTAATTCTTCGACCAAGCTTATTAGCAGACTTAAAATTAAAATCGGCAAAATTGTCGGCAACAAATCTTTAATGTTTTGCCGATGCCAATTAACTAAACTAAAGACAGATTCTAATAAAAAGACAATAATTAGGGCTTGCTGAATAATAGGGAAATGCTGACATCAAGAGGGTTTGAGAGACAAAAAAGTTGATTAAAATACCAGGAAAATCGGTAAAATAATTCAAAACCCTTGCATTTGAAGGAAGCGGTGTATCGAAAAGTCGAAAAATCGATTAACTCATGTGATAACTTTGAGTTAGAAGGGAGGTTGTCCCCAGACAATCGTTGGGTGGTCATGGCTAAATTA
>JADEXJ010000240.1 GCA_015207195.1 Pleurocapsales cyanobacterium LEGE 10410 | reverse complement strand
AATATCAGCTGATCTGTCTGCCGATTAAGCTTAAGGATGGTGATGGCGGTTTGGCAAGGGCAATCTTGCGACCGCTCTCCTAAATATAGCCTAAACATAGGTGTTTGGTTGTTTGATTGAGGTCTCAGTCTTGACCATTTGAATCGTTTGTGTTAGAAAAGAGTTCAGATTGGTACTTTATTAAAAAGCTACAAAACTTTTAGTTAAGTATAATCAGGTCTTAATTTTCCCTTTACCTCGATTCTGTAGTCTTTAATCTTGAGAAAAACACTAAAAAAATCTTTAGATTAAATGATCTCTAACAAACAAAAAATCTGTTTAACGGCTGTCTCAGCCTTATCCTTCGGGGTTCTTGCCCAAGGTATTGATATTTCTAAGAATTCACAAGTTTCCACTCCCGTTGCCAATGCTCAAGATTCTGGCTTAGAAGCTAGTTTGTCTGGTGCTGGCGCATCTTTCCCTGCTCCTCTATACCAACGTTGGTTTTCTGAGTACAATCAACAAAACCCTGGAGTTCAAATCAGCTATCAGTCCGTTGGTAGTGGTGCTGGTGTAGAACAATATCTTCAAGGTACAGTAGACTTTGGTGCAACTGATGCTCCTTTAACCGAAGAAGAGCGCGCTAGTTTTGAAGCAAGCTACGGTCAGGCACCCATCCAAATACCCATGACTGCGGGAAGCGTAGTCTTTGCTTATAATCTTCCTGGAATAGATAGTTTAGAATTACCTCGCAATGCTTATTGCGGAATTGTCAACGGCGAAATTACTAGTTGGAGCGATCCGATCATTGCCGAAGCTAATCCTGCTGTGGATTTACCAGACACTCCTATTTCTTGGATTCATCGTTCTGACGGTAGTGGTACTACTTTCCTGTTCACCAACCATATTGCCGAAGCTTGTCCTAACTGGCAAGGTGGCGCAGCCAAAACTGTAGAGTGGCCTACTGGTATCGGTGCCAAAGGTAACGAAGGTATTGCTGCCCAGGTATCTCAAACTGAAGGTGGAGTAGGTTATGTAGAATACGCCTACGCTAAAGAAAATGGTATTTCGGCAGCAGCGATCGAAAACGCATCTGGTAACATCATCGAACCTTCTCCCGAAGCAGCTTCTTTAGTATTTGAAGGAGAAACAATTCCTGAAGATTTTGCTCTTACCGTACCCGATCCTGCCAACCCAGAGGCTTATCCGATTGCTGGCTTGACTTGGTTGTTACTATATCCCGAATACGACGATCCTAACAAAGCTCAGGCTTTACAAGACGTTATCAGTTGGGCTTTCGACAGCGGAGACGAGTACGCCAATCAATTGGGCTATATTCCCCTACCTCAAGATGTCGAACAGCGAGTAGTGCAAACCGTGCAACAAGAGGTTATAGCCAACCAATAAGCAACTACTAGCTAGTAGTTTAATTAGATTTATTTAATCCCCTAACTCCCGTTATCTAAGTTTAGATAGCGGGAATTTTTTATGGTACAAGCCTATCTCTATCTGTGCTTATCAAAAGCCCAAGAGTAGTTGGTAGAAAAACAAATCATCTGTGTTTATCTGTGTTTATCTGTGGACAATTCTAAATTGTTCTCTGTAGGTAACGCTACAGCGATCGCTAATAGTCTAGAGTAAAAATAATCTAACTTCTGAACACCCCTCGACTACTTACACAGACTAGGCAAGCGCACTATTAATTAGTTCTTTTAATAATATTGGTGATGATAGCGGGAAAGACATTTCGCCACAAATCTTTATTTGCTATCGTTCATTTTTTGTTAAGTAGGTATTACTTTTTGTTAAAAATAGTATTACTTTTTATTGAATTTATTGTTATTTTTTCGCTTTTAATGTATAAGAAAATACCCCACATATTGAACAAATGTTTTAACTTGTATATAAAGATTAAGTTTTTTAAACACTACAGGTAAATACAAAATGACTTACAATAGTTTGTGTGGATTTATAACTTTAATTGTTTATATCGCTACCATATTTCCCTCAAATATAGTTAAGATTTTTCCCAAAACCAAGAAGTATAAACTAAACAGGTTATTACTACAACACAGGCGTAGTTCTGGGCTGGCAGCTTTTTTTCTAGCAAGTAATCATGCAGTAATATCTTTGGGTCATTACGGCATTAATCTATTAGATTTGAGTATTTATCAAAATTATTACAGTGGGCTTTCTATTTATGTAATTTTTGCTTTGCTGGCAATAACTTCTAATAATTGGAGTTTACGCAAACTAAAACGAAAATGGAAAAAGCTACATCAATTAACTTATTTAGCCATGCTGTTATTGTTTTGGCATATTTTATCTGCGATGGAAAATAGCTGGAGTTTGGTAACTTCGATTAGCTTATTATTGCTTAGTGTAATTTCAGTGGTATATGCAATACGTCTGATCTCTGATTTCCGAAAAAACAAGCAGAAAAAAGTTGAAATTTGAGTTAAGGTTTTCGGCATAAAATTAATTTCCTAAAAGTGATGCTCTAGAAAACAACCTTAATTGGTGCTGACTAATTGCTCTCCAGCTTCATCGAGCAATATAGTGGCTTGGCTAAAAGTAGGATCGCTAATCCGTCTGGCTACGCGGTTGGGAATAGCGTAATCATCCATAACATGAGCTTTGCCAACCAAGACAACCATTTGAGCTTGAGGATGGTTTTGATAGTAAAGTGCGATCGCTTCTGCCATCGTTTCGTCCCATAGTACTTGGGCTGCAAAAAAATTATCGGAGTCTTTACTATTGCCCAGTCCATTCTGCGCGTGCTGTTGGTAGATTTCGGCAGATTTTTGACGATATTGCTGATTATCAAGCTTGATACCTTTTAAAGGGGGTATATAGCGAAAATCGCTGTTTTCTAGACTATTTAAACCTTGTTCTGCTACCTTAAGGGTAATTTCGCTGGGAGTATTCAGAGCAGTCAACGGGATTTGATTTGTCAAAGCATAGCGCAAGATCGGGGCATATAGTTCCCAATCAAAACCCCAACGTGCATCATATTCGCTCTGTTCTCTTAGCTGGGCTTCGCTGATTTTTTGGGCGAGATAACGATTTAAAACTGGTTGAAATGGACGCTGAAACATCTCTAAGCCGATCGCTAGTTCCCGATTATGAGCTAATTCTCGATCGAGTTGAGTAATAATTTCTAGCTGTTGCTGATGATTGGCAATACTATTGTGATTTTCTCCTAGATATACAACATCATGTTGCTGTAGTTGTTTGATTTCTAGGTGACTACTACCGATGGTCGGTTCTGCCAGGGTAACTAGTTCGTGAGGGTATTGCATCAAGAATAATCCTGCTAAAAATACTCCCATCAAATAAATTGAGGCGGGAAATTTAAAATACATTCTCTAGGGTCAAATAAATGGTATTAGTTTTAAGTAAAAAGCTTGTCTTGAATTCTACTAGAATATACTTTTAATTATGGCTGTTTCTAATGCTCCCTTCTCTTTGCGATCGCTCTCACTAGATCACCAGGGTCTGAGTCAAATGTTAATCGAGCGAGAGAATATCTTAATTATCCAAGACCTTGATGGCGTGTGTATGGGTTTGGTCAAAGATCCCCTGACACGAGTAATTGAAGCTAGATATCTGAGAGCTGCCAAAGCTTTTGGCGATCATTTTTATGTCTTGACTAATGGTGAACATATTGGACTGCGAGGAGTCAACGGGATTGTCGAAAGAACTTTTGCCGATGAACAGCTAGTAAAAGAACATGGCTTATATCTACAGGGTTTAGCTGCGGGTGGTGTGCAGTGGCAAGACAGTCATGGCAATGTATTTCACCCAGGGGTTAGCGATGCGGAAATGGCGTTTTTAGAGGCGTTACCCGATAAAATCATAACTCACCTCAGAGAGTGGGGACAGCAGCCAAAATATGGGCTAGATCCAAAGCAATTAGAAGAGTATATTCAGGCAACGGTATTAGACAATAAAGTTTCTCCTACCGCTAATTTAAACGTTTTTCACGAAGTGTTTAGCGATCGCCCTGAATTCTATGCCGAACTCCAGCAGGAGATGAAAATGTTGAGCGATCGTCTACTGGAAGAGGCACGACAGCAGGGTCTGGCAGATTCCTTTTTTGTACATTACGCCCCCAACTTAGGTAGAGATGAACAGGGGCTAGAGATTATGCAGCCTGCCACAGGGAAAGATTCTGGGACAACGGACTTCCAGTTTATGTTACGGGGAGGTATTAAAGAAGTTGGGGTGATCGTAATTCTCAATCATTATTACTATCTCCAAACGGGTAAATATCCCCTAGGGAAAGATTTTAATGCTCGACAAGCCCCCAAAAAGCACCAGGAGTTACTCCAGTTAGTCGAAGATAATTTCGACCCCGCCATTATGCCTACTATTGTAGGAATTGGGGATACGGTAACTAGTAAGGCGGTAAAAAATGGCGATCGCCTGGAGTTCAAACGAGGTGGTAGCGATCGCGGATTTCTGGAATTAGTTCAGGCTTTGGGCAAAAAATTCGCTACAGATAACGTAGTTGTCTATATAGACAGCAGTGGCGGAGAAGTTAAAAATCGCCAAGCCCTCAAGCTAGATCGGACTAATCCTCAACAAGTTAGAGTGATCCAAGGACCTGGGGATGTTAGAGATACTCAAGATCCACTAACTTTAAACGTGGTTTTTCCTGGGGGCTACGAGCAATACGTTGACTTTTTCTGTCATACGGTAACAGCTAGAAAATCAACTCGTTCAACTCATCCCACCCATAAATAAATTGACAAATTACCGCCTATTTTGCCCCATTTACTCTGTATAATTACAAGAAAAATGGCGAATGGCGAAAGCGAGCAGCAAACATTTCTGATGTGGTGTAAAGTTCGGGGAAGACAAGGCTACTCCCAGATTGGGGCAAGTTGTTCAACTATAGATTGTCCAGACAAAGCAAAGCAGTATGGGCGGTTGTCTCGTGGTTTGCTTCTTAGTGGTTTGACTAGCTGGTGCTTAATCAATGCAGGTTTACTTCAGGCGCAGATCACCTCGGACAACACCGTAGGCACGAAAGTTAATTCGACCGATAACGTGACGGAAATTACTGGAGGAACTACCGCAGACAGCAATCTGTTTCATAGTTTCCAAGACTTTTCTGTAGAAACAGACAATACTGCTTTTTTTAATAACGCTTCGAACATCAGCAATATTATCGGTCGAGTCACGGGGGGCAATCTCTCAAATATTGATGGTCTAATTAAAGCTAATGGCAATGCCAATTTAATCTTAATTAATCCCAGTGGAATCAATTTTGGTGGCAATGCTAGTTTGGACATCGGTGGCTCGTTTTTAGGTAGTACCGCAGACAGCTTGATCTTTGAAGACGGTACGGTGTTTGGTACGACAGAGGTTGCACCAGAACCATTATTAACTATTACTGCTCCCATTGGGTTGCAGCTAGGAAAAAATTCAGCAGCAATTCAGGTAACAGGTTCGGGACACGATTTAAGCGTTGTCGATCCGCTGTTTTCGCCGATTATCTTTGGAGAACAATCGGGGTTAAGAGTCAAACCTGCTCGCACCTTAGGTTTATTGGGAGGAGAAATAACTTTTAACGGGGGAGTAATTGCTGCACCAGGAGGCAGAATTGAATTGGGTAGCGTAGCTGAAGGTCTGGTAAATATCAATCTTACTGAGACAAACTTGAGCTTGAGCTATGAAGATACAGCTGCTTTTAGCAATCTACAGTTGCGATCGCAATCCCTAGCTGATGTTAGCGGAACAATCTCAATGCCTGGGGGGTCAATTCAGGTGCAGGGCAGGGAGTTAGCTTTGAATGATGGCTCGTTGTTGCTCGTACAGAATCTAGCAGATTTAAGAGCGGGGACAATTCAAGTCAATACTTCCGAATCGGTTACGGTTAGCGGGACGAACCCAAATGTTACAATCCGCAGCAGCATCACTAATGAAACCTTGGGAACGGGGCAGGGTGGAGATGTCGTAGTTTCTACAAGCCAGTTGACGGTAGATGATGGCGCAGCGATCGTTGCCAAAACATTACAGCCAGGCAACGCTACAGGGGGAAATGTAGAAATCAATGCTTCAGAATCGGTGCGGGTAATTGGCTCAAATCGCTTCAATCCGAGCGTTACTAGTTCCATTGCAGCAGCCAGCTTTGGGGCAGGAGATGGAGGAAACAACAACATTACTACAGATTACCTCAAGGCGATCGCTGGCGGAACTATTGTAGCTACTGCTTTAAACACAGGGAATGGGGGAGATCTTAATATTACTGCCAATACTATGGAAATTATCGGTATTGAACCCAACATTTTGGCAGCCAGCGCCCTAACTGCTTCTACCTTGGGGGAGGGCAATGCAGGCAATTTAACTATCGATACTTCTACTATCAAAATTTTGGCAGGGGGCAGGGTAGACTCCTCGACCATTGCTAGCGGAAATGCGGGCAACCTCAACATTACCGCCACCGATTCTATAGTGATTGATGGTACAGTACCAGGCTCGGTCAACCCTAGTTTGATAATTGCTGCGGGTAATATCGTCGATCCCGCTATCCAACAAGTATTAAACCTGCCTACAACACCGACTGGTGATTCGGGAAACATCACAGTTAATACTCCTCGGCTACAGATTACCGCAGGAGGAAGATTGACCGTCAGAAATGATGGTGCGGGGAATGCTGGAGTACTTAAGGTCGATGCCAATTCAATTTTGCTTGATCGCCAAGGTTCGATTTCTGCCGATACTCAGTCTGGGGAGGGTGGTAATATCTTGCTCAAGGCTGATAATTTTGTTTTGCAGGGGGCAAGTTTCACCTCGGCAACGGCAGCAGGGACGGGGAACGGCGGTAATATAACTATTGATTCTGATAGTCTTGTGGTTCTAGAAGATAGTCAGATTACTGCTGATGCTTTTGAAGGCACGGGAGGGAACATCCAAATCAATACCCAAGGGTTGTTTATATGTAGAGAATGCTCGATCAGTGCTAGCTCAAGTTTGGGAGTGGATGGCGTGGTAGACATAGAAGCCCTAGAACCTAATGCCTTAAACTCTTTTGATATACCTCAACAACTAACCCAACCACAAGAAGAAGTTGCGGTAGCCTGTCCTGACCCAAGCCAAGACAATAGCAGCCGACTTACAATTACGGGTAGGGGAGGTCTACCAAACCGCCCCCAAGATCTATTAAGGGAACTACAGAAAATAAAATATCCAAACTTATTCAGAATTCGGAAAGATATCAACAAACCAATGAGGAAGATGCGGTAAACGTTGAATCTGAGATTCAATTTCTTTCATCTCTTGTTTAGTAAGT
>JADEXJ010000031.1 GCA_015207195.1 Pleurocapsales cyanobacterium LEGE 10410 | reverse complement strand
GTTTAACTTCAAAACAGGTAAATCCTTAATATATCTGGGTTTCAGGTGATTTTACCTCTTCGAGGTAAAATCGCCGTCTGGTGAGGCTTTCACCCCTTTTTGATAGGGAAAAATTGTCAAAGTCCCGCTAGTATTGTCCTTTGCTATTTGAATCTCCTGCTCAAAGATTCGCTCACCCTTGCTATTGTCCTGCTCATCTGCATCGATTTCAGTCAGAGAAGATATTTCTTGGTACGGTAAACTTTTATGCTCGCGGATGATCGAAAAACTTTGACGTTGAGCGATACCCAACAAAAATTGACGAGTACAGAAGTTTCGGTCGGCGATCCAAACCTGTTGAGCTTCAATTGTTTCTAAAACCGAAGGTAGCATCGATCTTTCTTGGGCATGACCATCTTCAGTCAGGAAAATATCTGTTACGAGCATCATCTGTGGGTCTAACACCGCAATTGACTTCCCTGGTAAAGCTCTTGCCAAATTGTTTCGCAATACTTTTAATCGGTGTTCTGTGCCTCCGAGATGATTTCCATCAGCTATTCTCAGGTCATATCCTGGTAGCAATTGTACTTTTGGAACTTCTAATTCAGCGATTATTGGTCGTAAATTCGACGCACTGTAGCGCACTAAAGCTTGAGAAATGCCTAATTCCATGCCGTTTAACTTGCTATAAAGCGCAGGTCGCGAGACCCCCAGGTCTTTTTCTAATGCTTTGTAGGCTGCACTGACACTGGGATGAATTCCACTTACGACTAAACTCATCAAACTCACCACGTTAGAGAATAGTAGTTCTCTGGTATATTGCTTTGCCGCATGGCTTTCAAACAGTTCATCTAATGCAAAGGGCTCAAAAATTCGCTCCATAATCCCTTTGACCATTACTGTCACTGGACTTGCTTTAACAAACTGAGCAAAAATAGTGTCGATCATCGGGCATTATTTCTAGTTACTTCATTTGTTTTAGGATGACATCGATCGCCCTGCCTGCTTAAACTAACTTTTAACTGGTACAGGTGTTCACCTTAACAGGGGTACTTATTAGGAGTTAAGTTCATTAACCGTTCAACCCAAGTGTGGCAGATTTGAAAAGTCTCAACCCACAAACTGCCATACAAGCCGACCCAAAAATTGGGTTAAAAGAAACATACTCGCCAAAATTTTTGTAGATCGCTTTCCTGTCTATCTTGGTCGGTTGTAGAATTATCACTTTTGCAACTGTCTCGGCTATGGGCATTTTATCTATATTGGCTTGCGATCGCAATTCATAAATTTCAAAGTGTCGTATCGGGTTTAAAAGCTTACACGACAGCAGAAATAATCTCAATAATTTGCGACCGCGTTCCCATTATGTGGCGGTTATTTACCCACGTTTTTTGATAAATTTCATCTCTCCTCTGAAGTCTCCCTCAGTTTCAACACCGACAGGATTCCAACCGAGATGTAGATAGAAACCGTAAGCTCTAAAGTTAGGATTGTTGCCTGTGAGCAACCAAATCTCTTCGATTCCTTTTGACCACAACCAGCTTTCAGCAGCCTGCATTAATGCCCGTCCAACTCCCTGACCTTCAAAATTAGGTAAGATAAACATTCCAAGTATTGTTTTTTCTGTAGCGTTCGCTATTGAGAAACCAATTGAGCGATCTTCAATCTCCGCAATCCACGCACAACAGTCTGTTGTTAGCATTTTGGCAACGGACTCTGGGGTAAGACCAAGTTCGGCAATCTCTTCGCGGGATTGATGATTTTCGACGACACTAGTTCTAATATCAAAGAGCGTTTCTATATCGTCTTGTCGAACAGTTCGGATATTTATGCTGTCTTTACTGTTAGTCATGCTTAATTCTCAGCCGAATATATTCAAGCTGATGCCTTTGCTCATCTTTCTGTCTATATGATTCTAATTCAGGAGATAGCTGCTTGGTGCGCGTTCCCTTGCGCCTTTCGGCGGCGCGGGGTCGCATCCGCTTTTTTGCCTTTGCATATATATTTTGATTGGATTAGTTCTTTTCTTCTAGCATTCCCGTTGCTATATAGCGATCGCCTGCTCATAGAGATATTAATTAAGTTAAGTCTGTCTTGACTCTGGCATATACTAGATTAATTATTTAACAATGATTCAATTGATTTTAGAGAGTTGTTACTGCTATTTATCAACTCAATTTCTGCAAAATTCGCGATTGCGACTTCGTGAGCAACTATATACTCAAATAGCTCTTTGTCTTTTTCATTAGCCTGTTTTTCAAGCCGATGAAAAACCGCCAGATAATATTCTGTTTCTTTGAGTATTTCTTTAATGACGATATACCAAGGGATAATTGAATAAAAAATGCCGAAGATCGAACCTTTAAGAGCTGCCCATTTTAATTTTGGTACTTTAATATGATTAGCTTGAAAATATTCGATAATTCTTGTTTTCGTTTGAACTTCAAGCTGCCATAGCATTTTTGCTTTATTTCTACGATCTGAAAAAAACGTAGCGTAATATGCCGAACGAAAAAAGGCTTCTCCCATCACTTCAGATTTTAATGCAATTACTAAATCTTCCATAGTGTAATTGTAAAGAAATTTTGCTTTTCTCTTGAACTTCACGTTACGTCACCCCCTATCTTAAAGGTACAGAGAAGTAATGGAGGCGAAGACATCATGTACAGTATTGGGGAATATGCACGAATCGCCCAGGTTTCCAAGCGGTTGCTGCGTTACTACGATGAGATCGGTTTGTTTCAACCCGTCCAAATAGATCGCGCCAGCGGACATCGTTATTACAGCGCGAGTCAATTGTCAGAACTCAATCGTATTTTGGCATTAAAGGATCTTGGAATATCGTTAAATCAGATTCAACGGTTTGTCCGTGATGATATTTCTCCCACAGAAATTCAGGGGATGTTATCTCTCAAAAAAGCGGAGTTAGAACAACAGGTATTATCAGAACTGCAACGCCTACGGACTATTGAAACCCGCCTCAAGCAAATTCAAAACCGCGATAGCTTGGTCAAGGATGTGATAGTCAAAGATGTCCCCCAACAAAGGCTGATCGGACTACGCAAGGTCTTACCAGAAAATCATTCAGGAGAAGAACTGTTTGGGTCTTTGATGCACGCTCTTCCTGAGAAGAATAATAATATTTATGGAGCGATGACCGTTGTCGTGCATGGGGATGGTATAACGAGCGATCGCACCGATCTTGAAGCGGGACGGTTGCTGCATAAAACTAATCATGCTCCTATAACTACTTATGATGGTCTGACTTTGGATACGCGATCGCTACCTGGAGCAACAATGGCAACCTTGATTCCGCCAACAGACTGCTGTGCCAGACTTCTAGGACACAACGCGATCGGTGAATGGGTTGAAGCCAATCATTATGCTTTTGCGGGTCCCGTGCGGTTAGTTTTTCTGGAATTACCCAAACATCCAGGGGATTCAGACTTTGTAACGGAAATTCAATTTCCCATCCGCAAGCGAGAAGTAGACCTTAATTTACTGTCAGCGAACTAGCAATGCGATCGCCAAAAAGCAAATATTAATTTCAACATCGTTCCAATACAGGAGTACGAAAATGATTTCCAACCGCAAAACCATCGGTATGGATATTAAAGCTTTGCTTTCTACATTATGGATCTTTGTACTGTTTAATATGATTTTCCGAGATCTTCATGAGTTTGGTAGACCTGGCTTTCTAGAAGAAATCATGACAGGAGTTGTCAACGGCGTTCAAATAACTGAAGGACTTATGCTAATAGGCGGAATTATGGCAGAAATTCCAATTTCTATGGTTCTCCTCTCGCGGGTCTTGAAGTATCGAGTAAATCGCTGGGCAAACATCATCGCAGGTGCAATAACGATCGCCATGATTATCAATAATGGAGTCAAAGATCTTGACGATATATTCTTTGCAGCTATAGAAATTGTCGCTCTGTCAGTAGTTATCTGGTGTGCTTGGAAGTGGCGTAGACAGAAAGCGTGAGACAATCCTATCTTCGACCGCTAACAGCTTCATTATTGAGAATGCTACTGAACAAAAATTAGATATCGCAGACTAAAAATTATGAAAGCAATGGAATGGACAATCGGATGGTGGCGAGTTTCTCTTCAACGAGTTTATCCTACAGTCGCGCAACTGTCTCAAACCTATGATAAAGCAGCACTTCAGTGGCACGAGCATCTTAGTCTTCTAGGGTATTGCCATGCCTATCGTCAGCTATGGAAATCACTAAAAAATGCCGATCTTCTACCTCACTGGCAAGACAATTTGACGATTTGTGATTGTGGAATTGGCACAGCAGCATTTAGCCTGGCATTTGCTCAAATAATTGCTCCAAGAACGCACATTACTGGAGTTGATATTTCGCCTCAGATGCTAAAAATTGCCCATCAAAAACTAAGTCAAGCAAACGTCAGTCATCAAATTTGTCAAAGTGACGTGAGGAGGTTGCCATTTGCCGACGAATGCTTCGATGGGGTCATCAGCGCCCACGTACTCGAACACTTGCCTAATCCAGAACAGGGGTTAAAGGAAATAGTAAGAGTGTTGCGTCCAGAAGCACCATTAATCCTTGCTGTTACTCAGCCTAAATTGATCGGCAGGTTGATTCAGTGGCATTGGGGCAATCGTTGTTTTTCTCCAGAAGAGCTTTCATCATTGATGTCTGAAGCAGGATTAACTAATTTACAATTTTTTCCCTTTCCAATAGGACTAACTCGCCTCACGAGCTTTGTTTGTATCGGATTTAAAAGTTCAAGGTAAGAAATATACAGCGATTGCCCAAAGGGCAGTGGCAGAGCCAATCGCTCTTTATAGATTCGAGAAGAATGAGCTATGAATTTAGAACTAGACCACGTTTTTATTCTGGTACAGTCAGAAGCTAGGGTAGCAGATTTACTAATAGCTAAAGGGTTTGAGGAAGGAACTCGAAATATACATCCAGGTCAAGGTACTTCTAACCGTCGCTTTTTCTTTGCCAATGGAATGCTGGAGTTTATCTGGATTCGCGATGCTGAAGAAGCAGAGAATGGTTCGGGGAGAGATTTGCGTTTTCCAGAACGAGATCTAGACTCTGGTGCATCCCCATTTGGCGTTATTTTACGGCAAAAAGACGGTGTTAATTTAGAAACTTCAAAAATGCCGTTTAATGGTTGGAGTTATCAACCTATCTATTTCGAGCCACCAAACGCTTTTCATGTCGGAGCAAATTCCACGAACATCTTTGAACCCCTCTGCATTTATGTTCCCTTTTCTCTACCCAAATCTTTAGTCAACAAAGGAAAAATCAATAGTTTTTTTGCTATTAGTAATGTCTGCATTCATATACCATCAGCAGATCGCAATGAAGTCCTTGAAACTGTAAATCGAGCGGACAGACTTTCGATTCAATGTGGTAAGGAGCATTTAATAGAAATAGTATTAAACGATCGCTCTACCAAAAAGATTGTAGATTTCCGACCAGAAATTCCTTTGATTATGTACTGGTAGTTATAACCTCAACCACAGGAGAAAAAAAGAAGATGCAGAAAATGAACTTTACCTCAACTCACAAATATTTACTTTCAGCATTACAGCAACCTTGGACGGCAATTTACACCAAAATAATTGCGATTGCTTTACTCTACGGCGCAACGGTTCATGTCGGTAATATTCTCGGACTAACAGGAACACCTTGGACTGACACACTTTTGCTTTGGCGATCGCTAGATATCATCTTGTTAATTTTCGATCTAGTAGCCGCGATTGCGCTGTGGCGAGGATTAGCATGGTCGATTTGGTTATTGTTTGGCGGTATTTTACTGCTGCAAATTTTACCTTATACTCTATTGCGATAAGCCTATATGCGAAGCGGTATCCTTTAGGACGGCATGACTTCGTTACGCATTTTATCCTCAAATCAGAAGACGCTCAGGTACTTAACAGTTTAGTAGGTACTGAGATTTTACTATTGAGTGTTTTGATTCTGCTGCTGGTATTTAAAAAATAATTACGCTTCACAGCACAACCAAACACTAATGATAAATGTTCGATGATTAATGTTAAATAAAATGGCTACTTCTACTAAATATTGGGACAAAATCGCCGATAAGTATTCCAAACGACCCATTGCTGATGAGACATCGTATCAAAAGAAACTACAAGTTACCCAAGAATACTTCAAACCAGACATGGAAGTATTAGAGTTCGGCTGCGGTACGGGATCGACGGCAATAACTCACGCATCCCACGTCAAACAGATTCGGGCGATCGATATTTCATCAGAAATGATCGAAATTGCTCAAGGTAAAGCAGAGGCTCAAGGTATTGAGAATATTACCTTTGAACAATTGACCATTGAAAAATTAGAAGTTGAAGATTCTACTTATGATGCCGTATTAGGACTGAGTATCTTGCATCTGCTAGAAAATAAAGAAAGTGCGATTGCTAAAGTCTATCAAATGCTCAAACCAGGGGGAATTTTTGTCACCAGTACTATGTGTATGGGAGACACTATGGGGTGGTTTAAACTAATCGCACCTATTGGTAAGGCTTTAGGCTTCTTTCCTTTAGTCAGGGTATTTAGCGCACAAGATTTAATTAAAAGTTTGACCGATGCGGGTTTTGCGAGACAGCCCGTTGCGCGGGTCAGATGCGGGCAAGCCCTTTCTCGCGTTGAAGGGACTGTCGAGGGTGAAATTGAATATCGATGGCAACCCAGCAAAGATAAAGCCACATTTATCGTGGCAAAGAAACCTGAGTAGGAAATATAACATGAAAAAAGTAGCTGTATTTGGAAATGCGGGAGGTGGTAAATCCACCTTGAGCAAATGTCTGGCTCAAACAACTGGTTTGCCTTTGATTGTATTAGATCTCGTTCAATACAAACCAGGAGGAGAGCAAGTTCCTGACGAGGAGTATAAAACCGTCCACGCAAAAATCTTACAACAAGATCGTTGGATTATCGATGGATTTGGTTCTTTAGATACGGTATGGAAAAGATTAGAAGCAGCAGATACTTTAGTCTATATCGATCTGCCAGTTCCCCAGCATTATTTTTGGGTAACAAAGCGATTGATTAAAAGTTTGTGGGTAGCACCTGAAGGCTATCCTGAGAACAGTCCGTTAATCAAAAGTACCTTAAATGCCTATTACATAGTTTGGTTGTGCCACCAAAAGCTTACACCTAAATATCGCGAGTATGTTGAAAAGGCAAAGACAACTAAGGAAGTGTTCCATCTTCAATCTACTAGAGATTTAGATGAATTTTGGCGATTGATTACAAGGGCATACAACGAGTAAAGACAAAGCTGAATTCTTAGTAGCAAGGGAGACTTGGTAGGAGTAATTGGCAAATTCCTGCCAATCTATTCTACATGGGGATCTCTAGTTTTATATAGGGTTCAGCAATATGAGGAAATTACGATTTGCGTCACTTTAATAACAATTGCTCTAATGTTTATTTTTAGTTACTCACAACCGCTCTTTTCTCAACCTCCCAACCGCGAACAACCCGATCGCCAGATCGATGGTCAAACGCGATCGCAGGTAATTGAAAAGATAATTACAACTTTGGATGAATATGTCTTCCCTAAAGTCGCTCGAAGGATTCAAGACGATCTTCGCACTCAATTACAAGAGTTAGCAGACAATGAGATTACCAGTGCAGCAGAATTTGCCGAGACTTTGAGCGATCGCCTGCAAGCAATTAGTAATGACAAACATCTTCAAGTTTTCTATAGCTTCAAACCATTGACCCCAATGGAATCAGAGGGATTGCCATCCCCGAAGGAACAAGAAAAACAGCGTCGCAGCATGGCTTGGGATAATTTTGGTTTTTACAAGGTCGAGCGACTGTCTGGTAATATTGGCTATCTCGATTTTCGCGGCTTTTTGCCTCCAGATGCCGCAGGAGATACGGCGATCGCGGCGATGAATTTTTTAAGTAATACCAGTGCCTTAATCTTTGATATTAGAAAGAATGGTGGTGGTTCTCCCGATCTGGTTGCCTTGATTTCAACTTATTTATTCGACGATAAACCAGTACATTTAAATGACCTAATCTGGCGCGAACGAGATGAATCTGGAGAATTTTGCGAACGCATCGAACAACATTGGACATTGCCTTATGTTCCAGGAGCGCGTTATCTCGATAAGCCAGTCTACGTATTGACCAGTAACTTTACCTTTTCAGGTGCGGAAGAATTTGCCAACAACTTAAAACAACTAAAACGAGCCACCATTGTTGGTGAAACCACAGGAG
Organism: Pleurocapsales cyanobacterium LEGE 10410; assembly: GCA_015207195.1. Taxonomy (GTDB): domain Bacteria; phylum Cyanobacteriota; class Cyanobacteriia; order Cyanobacteriales; family Xenococcaceae; genus Waterburya. Next base: position 41,071 of record JADEXJ010000031.1, on the reverse strand, counting down.
GAGGAGCTAATCCTGGTCGATTTGAACCCCTCCACGACCATTTTGGTATCTTTATTCCTACAGGTCGGGCAGTCAACCCGATTACGCACACCAACTGGGAAGGAATTGGGGTAGAACCAGATCTCCAAGTCTCGGCAGAGCTAGCACTGAAAACCGCTCATTCAGCTGCTTTAAAAGAGCTATTAGCCAAAACCACCGAGCCAGAATTGGTTGAAGAACTTAAGCAGGCGATCGCAACAGTCGAACAAGAGTCGGCTGAATCCGATTGAAATGATGTCTTCAAAGTATCGGTCACTAAATTTGAAATAAGCTCAAATGGATAAATTAATTGTTAAGGGAAAAGATGTCGTTTTATATACGGAGACATTTGGTAGTTTTGGAAGTCCAGCGATACTATTAGTGTCAGGCGCAATGGCACCAGCAATTTTTGGTCATCCGCTTTGACTTGAGAGATATGGGGTTTTCAACCCACTACGAGCCGTGTCGTCCAGAATCTAGGACTCAACTTCAATACACAATTGATGACATGGTAGACGATTGTCTGTCTATCATTGAGCGTTATCGTCTCGAGTGTATTCATATTATAGGTCACTCTCTTGGAGCTACAATCGCTCAATTGTTTGCCATCAAATATCCAGAAAAGACAACCAGCTTAACAGCTATATCCTCTCCTCTAATTGCATTTAAAGGCATAGAATTAATTGCAACAGACTCTAAGGAGTATCTATCGCTACGTGCTTGACCGTGAGGCGCAAAAGCAAAGTATCGTCTGAAAAGGATTACATGTGGTATTTTTTAACGTATCTCAACCGAATACCTAAGGGATATATTGCATTATTTTAGACTTGTCTTGGCACGCGACCCAAACAGATTGCATTGTCAAAATCTTATATTTGCGCCCTAGTAATCTTTTCAGCCACCACCTCATCAATAGAACCAGTAGATGCAACTTCTCTTGCACTATTCAATACATCTGTAGCTGCCTCAAGCTGAGTTACAATTGCCAATAATCTGTTTCTACGTTCGATACCAGAACGCCCCACAATATTACGGGGATCTTCATCACGGGATAGATGAATTACTTTTACTTCTTCCTCTTTTACCTGTGGCGGAAAAATGGCTTTTTTAGCTGTCAGCTTATTATACTCGTAAGTGGCATAGGGTCTTTTAACTGAGTAACGATGGGCTTCAACTCCTTCTGGGGCAACATAGCCCGCGCTCAACTCATTAATTGTTTCCTCAAGTGATGCGATCGCTTCTCTCAGTTGTCCGACGGCGCAGCGCCCACAGGCGCAGATCGTCGCGCTAGCGCACGACTAAGAGGCTTCGCCTCTGCGTCACTCCCAAAGTTTCTGGGGTTTGGGGACAGCCTCTAGTAGACAGCAGATAACTCGCTGTCTGTCCTCTAGTCATGCGAACTCGTTCGACAATGCGACGGTTATCCTCTAGTCTGGCTCGATATAGTTCGACTCGATCTTCTTCGGTCAGTTGAATAATCGTACCACACTCATTTTTATTGGGGCAGTCTATTGCTGTTAGTCCAGGCACGGTGCATTCGCACCAGTGTCTGCTCCGCAGACCAGAACGCATTCGCGTTCGTTCATCATTGAGGTACAGCTAAAGCCATAAGCACATAATTCAGTAGGCATGATTTTTAGTTCTAGCTAAGTTATATACATTGTATAGCTAGAACTAAATTTTTAATCATTCGCTAATTTCCTAACGGAGATGATTTTTACAACCAAAACTCCTTTAGTAAAATGCAGCGACCGAATTATCACTTGTTACTTCAAAGTATTTTAGATAAGTCATCACAATCTTCTCCCGACAGTGGAGACAGCAAGGAAAATACACGCACTTTTGAAGATGAAGATAGAGACATTATCGAATTCCTCCAAGAAAATCTCCTCTGGCAAGAAACCATTCCCCCTCAAAAAGCCAAACGCTATAAGTTGCCAAAGACTTTACCGTCTATATTACGAAAAGCTTTGAAAGTTAACGGTATTAACAGTCTTTACTCTCACCAAGCCCGATGTCTCCAGGCAGTTAGAAAAGGTAAAGATGTAATCATCACGACCGATACTGCTAGTGGCAAGACTCTCGGTGCTTATATTCCCATACTGGAAAATCTGCTTCAGAACGATACTACGGCTTTGGCTTTTTACGGACTTAAAGCACTAAGCGCAGACCAAAATCAAAAACTTGCCCGATTAATTAATGCTATTCCCAATTCTTCAAGACCTTTTATGGTTTTACTTAACGGGGATATCAGCAAGCCCGAACGAGAATCTTTACTAGCTCGCTCTCCTCAAATTATTATCACTACCCCAGAGCTTATTCACTATGCCTTGCGACAGGTTCACTTTAACTCTGGTTGGCAGCATTTCTTCTCCCGACTAAAATTTATTGTCATTGATGAGGCACATACCTTTGATGGAGTTTACGGTGCTAATATGACTAACCTGCTGCGCCGTATCAAGCTTACCGTAGATAAGTACGATGGTAACAGTAGAAAGCTTCAGTTTATCTTCCTCAGTGCTACAGTGGGTAATCCCAAAGAATTAGCTAGAAAACTATCGGATCGACCAAAGCTTAAAAACGATCGACTGTATTGGATAAACAGATCGGGAGCAAGTAAGCCAGAACAGCAATTAATAGTTACCCGTCCCAGTAGCAATCCTAATGTAGATACAGCCAGGATTATCTTGTTTCTACTAGCTCAAAACCAGACTGGTATTTGCTTTATTAATAGCAGACAGTCCATCAAAAGCCTGTTTTCAGTCCTAATTGCTGAAGCCGAAGCTCAAGAATACTATGCCATCGAGCAGCAAATAGCTATTTTCTACGGCAGTCTCACCCAACAGCGACGAGAACAAATTTTATCAGGATTAGAAACAGGAGAAATTCGCTGCGTCATTGCCACTTCCGCTTTAGAAGCTGGTATTGACATTGGCAGTCTAGATTTTGCAATTGTTCGCGGTTGGTCTAATTCACTACAAGCTTTTCGTCAACGTATAGGTCGAGCAGGTAGAAACAAAAAAGGACTAGCTATTTTCCTTCCCACCCAGTATTCTCCGTTAGATCTCTACTATGCCCAACAGCCTGAAATACTTCTTCGAGGAAAAGTAGAGCGAGTTAGCTTTAATCCCAATTATCCTCTAGATTTGGGCAAACATTTAATGTGTGCTGCGGTAGAAAATGGTTTCAATCTTCAGCAGGCAGAGCAATATTTCAGTTCTAGCAGTATTCCTCTGTTACAGGTATTAATGGCACAAGGAGTACTTCGTAAAAGTAGAGAACGACTGTGGGCTAAAGGATACCCCCATCGCGATGTTAATTTTCGTGGTAGCTCTAGCAGTTACAGAGTTAGTCTGCTTGATATCGAACGGGGCAAGATTGTTGAAGAGCTAGACGGAGTGACCGCACAGCGAGAGGTGTTCCCAGGAGCAATCTACCGTCATCAGCATCCAACCGAAGGAATGGTAACATATCGCTGCGAAGAACTTACTTCAGATAAGGCAGTCCTCAGAAGAATTGCTGATGTTGGATTGTATACCAGAGCCACAACAGAAGTTGAGACGGCGATCGCCCAAGTTCTAACTCAACCCTATGAGCTTAGTTTTCCAGATGCTACTTCCCCAATACCGTTAGTCAAACTTACCTTAGCCTCAGTTGCGATCGCCGAATCGACTATTGGCTATCAACTCCTACAGAGAAAGTACGAACTTACCTGCCTGAATCACAAATGCCTCAAACACAAAGAACCCCTGCACAATCTCAACCTCTGTCCTTTCTGTCAGCAGAAAACCAAACGGGCAGAGTTAAGCTGGCTAGTTGATGAGCATAGTTTTGCTGAACCCTTGACCAATGAATTAAACACCATCTGTACCAAGATCGAACTCGACCCCAATTTTTACCAACAGCTTCAACCAGCTATTAACAACATTAAACAAGAATTACAGGCGCATTCTCCTAATTTTGTCTGGGAATATCCCTTGGAATTCATGGTGTTACACAGTTTTGGTCATTTGATTCTGTCAGCACTTCCTCTACTCAGAATGGGTGCATCGAGCGATCTTAATTTTCTAATTGTTTCTGATTCCGAACATACAAAAACATTTACAGGTTATTTCTACGACACAAACGAAGGCGGAAATGGAGCATCGGAAACCGTTTGGCGGTATTTCACACAATTAGCCGAACGAGGTATTGCTTTAGCCAAACAATGTGACTGTACTAATGGCTGTCCTCGATGCCTTCATCATACCAACTGTCCCGATCGCAATCGGGGTTTATTGAAACAACTAGCAATTGCTGCGGGCGAATTGATAACTACGGAGAACATAAATCGTAGTGTGTAAGCCAGAGCCAAATAGATAATATTTGAAGATTATTTATGATGTAAAAATCGTGCAAAATCCAAAACTTCCTTTTGCCTATTGTCATCCAAATTTTTGACAATAGCAGCAACTCGCTCTGGAACAGACAGCCAAGTTTTTGTTTTGGCTGACCAGACCACGACAAACTGTTGAGTAGATAAACTACAAAGTGCTAATGTTTCTCCATCAGAGTTGGAAAATTCAACCTCATAGTTATTGTTTCGATAGCATTCAACTATTGCTCCCTGAATTCCCGCTCGAAGATTGAATTCGGGTAGGTCTACCAATAACTCAACAACATCAAATAATTCTGGCTGAGTCATTTCCTTTTCCTCACATAAAGTGTAACCAACCTTGCTACGTCGCTTTTCGGCTCTACTATCCATCCTGTTCTTACTATCTCGACTTGTTTCGATCTAACTCCCTCTATTTCTAAATCTACCTGATATCTCTGTCCGTGTATGTCTGTTGACTGTAAAGTCGCCTCAGATAAGAGTGCTTTCGACTCGATTTGCTGTAGCAGCAATTGATAATTGTCTTTGGTAAAACCGAGGTGACGCTCAAACATTACTGCTTTATTTGCTCCTCTTGGGTTATCTGGATTAAGTGCATACTCCGTTAGCTTCCGAGGATCGATGACTATACGGCTTACAACTTCTCCTAAATTCATATAGATTTGGCAGCTTCTAATAAATTATCCAAGATCGATATTTTTGCTAACGCCATTTATAGCTACAAGATTTTACTACACGATTATAAATGGCAATTGTTTCTCTCAGAGAGTTAGCATTTTTCAATCGGCAGCTTTCTTTTCCTCTTAGGCGATCCGACAGTAAACGGACAGAAAACAACGCTGGACGTATAACTAGAATTATTTAGCCAGAATTATTGATTAAACTGTACGTATAAGAGATGTTCTACGTTGAGTTTTGCCTAACTGAGCGTATAGTTCGACCCAAAACCATCAATTATCTATCAAAAAACTGCTCGTATAATTAGTGGACACTTTTAGAAGTTCTTTTGAAATTACTCTGTGGAGTATTTATGTGGATTTTTAAAACCATTATGGGATAAAGATTATAGAATCTTGTCTCATCGAATTATACGTCGAGCGTTGTTTTTTGTCCGATTGCTGTTTCAACGCCGATTTATTTAATGATGCCGAACAGCAGCAGTTAGAGAGTAATCGCAATAGTCTCAAAGCCAGACTGGAGGATATTCCCCAAGAAATAGAGCAGGAAACCAAGCTAATTCAAGACCGCTTTGCTAATTTGAGTTCCCGCCTGTTTCCTCTGGCGATCGCTTTCTTGATTCCGCAGAAATATGCTTGAGTAAAATAGTTTAAAAACGCGCTTAAATCAGCATATTTGGTCATAAATGATGGATTAAGGGATAGATAAGGGAATTTTAAGAATATAAAACCAGTTTTTGTCTTTTTAAAGTTCTTTTATAAATTATTTTTAATATGTCTGTCCCCCGTCATCACGCCGAGTGGCTTTCTTTAGTAGAAGCCCAAGGTGCTTTTTTGAGCATCGAAGAATTATTAAAAGTTTTCCCTCAAGGGTTGGATGCCCACGAACCAGAACATTTTAATTTGCTCAAGATAGCCTATGACGAGTGGTCATATGAGAAATTTAATCCAGAGATTCATCGCGCTTGGATTGATTGGGTCTTACAGAATACATTAGAATTTCCGACGGAGTTACTTCAAAAACGGCAGCAGATTGCCCCCAGTCTGACGGTTAAAGTGTCGCAGTATGGGGAAAGTTTGACTCCCGATGTGGTTTTGGTCGAGCCAGATACGGCGAAACCCCAAATGCTGGTTAAAATTGTTCCTTTTGACCAGGGTTTAGAAAAGTCTTATAAGAAATCTCGTTGGACAGCTTCCCCTGCCACGCGGATGCTGGAACTGTTGCGGGGAACGAATATCGGTTTGGGTTTGGTGACGAATGGGGAACAGTGGATGTTGGTTTATGCACCCCCAGGACAAAGCAGCAGTTTTATTTCTTGGTATAGCCATCTCTGGATAGAGGAAAAGGTTACTCTCAGGGCGTTTCGTTCTTTATTGGGAGTAAGGCGGTTTTTTGCCGTCGAAGCTGAAGAAACTCTCACCGCGTTATTTCAAAGAAGTAAGGATTCTCAAAAAGAGGTAACAGACCAATTAGGGAAACAGGTTCTCAAAGCAGTTGAGGTTTTAGTTCAGAAGATCGATAAGTTAGACCAAGACAGGGGGTTGCTAAAAGATGTTTCGGAAGAGACTTTATATGAATCTGCATTGGTAGTAATGATGCGGTTGGTGTTTCTCTTTTGTGCGGAGGAAAAGGGATTATTGCTGGCTGGTAATAGTCTCTATGATAAATCCTATGCCGTTTCCACCATTCGGGAAGAGTTGAGAACTCAGGCAGATAAGTATGGGGAGGAGATTTTAGAGCGTCGTTACGATGCTTGGTGTCGCTTGCTGGCTTTATTTCGAGGCGTACACGGTGGTATCGACCACGATTTACTCAAGTTACCTGCCTACGGGGGGGATTTATTCGACCCCAACCGTTTTCCCTTTTTAGAAGGAGATGACCAACCCTTGCAGGTGGATAATCGCACGGTTTTACATCTTCTAGAAGCCTTACAGATTTTACAGGACAAGTTACCAGGGGGAAACAGCGAACCCCGTCGGCTTTCTTTTAAAGGCTTGGATGTGGAACAAATCGGGCATATTTACGAAGGTTTATTAGACCATACTGCCGTTCGGTCGGATAAGGCAGTGTTAGGGCTGGCAGGAACTAAAAATAAAGAGCCAGAGTTAGATTTAACGGAATTGGAAGCAAAATATGCCGAGAGTGAAGAAAGTTTAGTTAAATATCTCAAGAAAGAGACTGGTAGAGGGGTTTCTGCTTTAAAGAATGCACTAAACAAAGAGGAAGCGGACGGGCGCGGTCTTGGGGGTTTCCCCCATAAGCGACCCGTTCAAGAAGCGTTAGACCCCCATACCTACAACAAACTGCTAATTGCCTGCCAGAACAATAAGGAATTAGTCGATCGCGTCTTACCTTTTTATCATTTGTTGCGGGAGGATACCTTTGGTTATCCTTTGGTGATTCCCCAAGGTAGTGTCTATGTTACCCAAGGGTCAGACCGCCGAGATACTGGAACTCACTACACTAGTAAAAATGTCACAGAAGAAATCGTCCGCTACACTCTCGAACCGCTAGTTTATACGGGAGTGGATGAGGGCAAACCAGCAGAGGAATGGCAGTTAAAATCCGCAGAGGAAATACTAGCACTGAACATCTGTGATTTTTGTATGGGGTCGGCAGCCTTCTTAGTTCAAGCTTGTCGCTATTTAGGGGAAAAACTGGTTCAGGCTTGGGAAGATGCCGAATCAAATAATCCAGGGCAGGTAGTAATTGCGCCAGAGGGCAAGCTATCCCGTTCTCGTCCTGAAGAATGTATGATTCCCCTAGATGGGGAGGAACGGTTAATCTATGCCAAACGCACGGTAGCGGAAAGGTGTTTGTATGGGGTAGATAAAAATCACCTAGCGGTAGAGATGGCAAAGTTATCGTTGTGGCTGGAGACGATGCAAAAAGATAAGCCCTTTACCTTTTTAGATCATTGCTTGAAAACTGGTGATTCTTTAGTTGGGGTGAACCTAGAACAGTTAAAAAGCTGGAATCTGGATACCTCCGAAGGAACTAATCTCACTTTGGGGGTAGATCGTCTTTGGTCTGAAGTGCAATCGGCGATCGCACAACGGCTACAAATTCAGTCTCGTCCCGTCAATTCTCCCCAAGACCAACAGGAAAAAACCTATTTACTAGCCCAGGCTAACGCCAGGATTCACGATCTTAAAGTGCGGGCAGATTTATTGATGGCGGTCTATCATTCGGGACTAAAGAAAACCGAACAAGAAGCTTTACGAGAAAGAATGTTAGCGGTTGCCAATAAAGGCACGAGCATCCCCGAAGCAGATTTAAAACAGTTACCGCAGAATTTAGCTACTTTCCATTGGGAATTAGAATTTCCCGAAGTTTTCTTCGATCCATCTGGGGATAAGTCTACTCACATCAAAATGAATGGCAACGGTAAAAGTTCTACTAACGGTAAAGCAAGTAGTAATGGTAACGAATCTGCCAACGGCAATGGCAAAAGTAACGGTGCAGTCGATTTAAAATCTCTCTTGGCATCTCAAGCAAAAGGAGTCAAAGGATTTAATGCGATCGTCTCAAATCCGCCGTTTATGGGTGGAAAAAAAATTACGGGTGTTCTGGGTACTCCCTATCGCGATTATTTACTTGACTATCTAGCTTATGGGACAAAAGGTAATGCCGATCTGTGTGCTTATTTCTTTTTAAAAGCCAACCAATTAGTACAAGCGAATGGACATCTAGGTTTAGTTGCTACTAATACTATCGCCCAAGGAGATACTAGAGAAGTAGGGTTAGACCAAATTGTCAAACCTCGCGTTCTGGCTGGCAAAACTCAAGAATTACCATCTACAATCTATCGCGGTGTTCCCAGTCGTAAATGGGAGGGTTCGGCTAGTTTGGAAGTGGCTTATGTTTGGATGAAAAAAGGACAATGGCAGAATGAATGTTACCTCGATGATAAAACCGTAACTGGTATTACTCCTTATTTAACTATTCCAGGGAAAGCTGTGGGAAAACCATATCGGTTAGCAGCCAATCAAAGTAAATCTTTTATTGGTTCTTACGTTCTAGGAATGGGTTTTGTATTGCCTCCCGAAGAAGCACAAGCACTGATTGAAAAAGACTCTCGTAACAAAGATGTGTTGTTTCCCTATCTTAACGGGCAAGACCTTAATTCTAATCCCGATCAGTCTCCTAGCCGTTGGGTAATTAATTTTCATAATTGGGCTTTAGATGAAGAACATGACGATCCGAAGAAACCTAAAGGAAGACCTTATGCTGCTGATTATCCAGATTGTTTGAAGATTTTGGAAGAAAAAGTAAAGGATGAAAGATTAGCAAAAGCTGCTGATGTTGCTGCTGCTCCTTGGTGGCAGTTTTGGCGCAGTAGAGGAGAACTTTATGAAGCGATCGCAGGACGCGATCGGGTTCTGTGTAAAACACGCCATAGTCCAAATTGTGCATTTGAATTTGTAAAAACTGGAGTTGTCTTTCAAGAATCTATGACGGTATTTGCAATTTCAACCTATCCTGAATTGGCGATTTTATCATCAACTTTTCATGAATTTTGGGCATGGAAACATGGCTCAACTTTAGGAGGTCACACACTTAGATACAGTCCATCTGATTGCTTTGAAACTTTCCCCTTCCCCGAATCAACCACCAACCTAGAAACCATTGGCGAAACCTACTACAACCACCGCCAAACCATCATGCAAACTCGTCAGGAAGGACTGACCAAAACCTATAACCGCTTTCACGACCCCGCAGAAACCAGCGAAGATATTATCAAACTCCGTCAACTCCATGGGTCAATGAATTACGCTGTGGCACAAGCATACAGTTGGGACGACTTAGTTGAGGGTGAGGGCTTAAACCACGACTTCCACGAAACCAAACAGGGATTGCGCTACACCATCAGCGAATCCATCCGCCGAGAAATCCTAGACCGCCTGTTGCAATTGAACTTCGATCGCTATGCGGAGGAAGTAGCCCAAGGTTTACACGATAAGAAGAAAGGGAAGTCTAAGAAAAAAAAGAAAGCAAGTAATTCCAAAGTCAAGCAGAAAAGTTTGTTTTGAAGTGATTAGTTTTGAGTTTTGCTTTTGTTGTTAAAGCTCTCGTATACTTAGCTAAAATAGTATCGGACATATATGTCCTCTGATCGCTCGTGACAGGTAATGAATTTATCAAAAAAGTCAAAAAACTAGCTAAAGCAAAAGGTAAGACAGTTTCTATAGATAAAAGTCGCGGTAAAGGTAGTCATATCACGCTCTACTACGGTGACAATTTTACGGTAGTTCGGAATCTCAAAGATGAGTTAAAGACTGGTACTTACAAAGCAATGCTCAAGCAATTAGAAATCAAGGAAGATGAATTTTAAAAATAATCAAATCGAGAGTCGCTTTTCTTTTCCCGTAACTTTAACCACTGATGAAGTAGATGGCGGTTTTACAGTTACTTTTCGCGATCTGCCAGAAGCGATTACCCAAGGAGAAAATATTGAGGATGCCCTGAATGAAGCTGCTGATTGCTTAGAAGAAGCGATCGCCAATAGAGTTATTCGCCGTTTACCCATTCCAACTCCTTCAGAAGCAAACGAAAACGAATATTTAGTAACAACACCGCTACAGACTTCGTTCAAAGCTTCAATTTGGTTGGCAATGCAGGAGAAAAACATCAATCAAACCCAACTTGCTCAAACTTTGAGAGTGGGCGAAAAAGAGGTTAGAAGAATACTCGATCCTAGTCATAATACTAAACTAGAAACTTTAGAGCGATCGCTTCTGGCTTTAGGGAAAAGACCAGTTTTATATGTGGCTTGAGTTTACCTTTCTTAAAGTTTTTGGTTTTTAGTTTTTAGTTCGATCGTGAGTGGATAGTTGAATATAAAAACAACTGAATTAGGAGTAAAAGACGAAGATCTCAAGCGTTATCTTGAGATTGGTAATAACGAGGAAGTAGCTAGTATATATTGCTTGACCAATCTTAAATAGAGAGAAATCAAACTCATTGGGGAATGATAGTAACAAAGGTACTAAATTCCTGACTCCTTGCCATGACCTTTGAAATTATTCACAAACCCACTTTTACCAATCAATTACTTCTCATTCCCAAAGAGCGAGTAGTTCAAATACTCGAAAAAATTGAAGTTCTCCGCAACGAGCCTAAACCTCATGGCAATCTCAAGAAAAAACTCCACGGCTATAAGGGTAACGTCTATCGCTTGCGTTCTGGTGATTATCGCATCATTTACACCTATGGAGATGGTTGGGTAACACTACTGGGAGTTGATGCCCGTAAAGATGTCTATAAAGGAAGTAAATTAGTTGCGGAAACTCCTGAAATAGATATTAGTAACTTACCTAATTTAGAAACAGTTTTAAGTCCCGAAATTGCGCCTCAACCTCCAATTTTTCCAGAAAAAGACCAGAAAACTTTATTACCAGTCACAATAGACGAAGAGCTACTTCAAAGTTTGCGAATCCCTCAAGAATGTTTTGTTCCCCTCATCACCTGTCGCACTCTAGACGATTTAATTACAGTAGATGTACCCGAAGAAATCAGAAATCGTCTTTTTGATTGTATTACCACACCTAACTTCGATCGCGTTTTAGCTCAACCTTCTTTGGTTACTGGCAGTACCGACGATCTACTTCGTTTCAAACAAGGAAATTTACTTGGTTTTCTGCTCAAACTCAATCCCGAACAAGAAAAATACGTTAATTGGGCGATCGATGCTCAAGGTGCTACCCTGCTTAAAGGTAGTCCAGGAACGGGAAAAAGTACCGTTGCCCTCTATCGCGTTAAGGCAATTATAGAAGCCCTCAAAGCTGCTGGCATTGAGAAACCCAAAATCTTATTTACTACTTACACTAACGCTCTAGTGGCGTTTTCCGAGCAACTGCTAACCAGTTTACTGGGAGATGATATTAAGTACGTTGAGGTAAAAACAGCAGACGCGATCGCTTTTTCTCTAGTTCGTGATGAAAATCCTAAACTAATTACTACGAAACAAGCTCGTAAATTACTCAAACAAGCATTATCACAAGCGATCGCTTCTTTGCCTGGTAACAAACTACAACGCTACGCTCAACAACAAATTCTCGACCGTCTCAACCCAGATTATCTCCTCGAAGAAATCAACAGCATCATTGAAGCCAGAGAAATTTATACCTTTGAAGCTTATCAAGTTACGCCGAGAAATGGACGCAAAATTCCTCTGAATAAGACTCAACGTCAAGCTATCTGGCATCTGCGGTCACACTTTTATCAACTCCTCAAGCAAAATAATCTGGTAACTTGGCAGCAACTCCGTTCCCACGCCCTACAACTACTACGTCAAAGCCCAAATCCACCTTTATACGATGCAGTCATTATCGACGAAGCACAAGACCTCGATCCTAATGCTCTGCGTATCTTGATTCAACTTTGTCGCGCTCCCAACCGCTTATTTATTACCGCAGATGCCAATCAATCTATTTATGGCAGTAGTTTCCGTTGGAGTAATATTCATAGTGACCTCAAATTTGTCGGACGCACGGGCATTCTTCGCATCAATCACCGTACCACTCAAGAAATCGATCTAGCTGCCCATTCTTACCTTAATGAAAGCGTAATCGACTGCGAGATAGGCGATCGCGAATACATTAACAATGGTGCATTACCTGCGGTACGTGCCGTTAATCATGCTGAAGACGAAGCTATTTTATTAACCCGTTTCTGTCAAACTGCTACTCGCGAATACCGCCTTGGCATTGGCTCTTGTGCCATTCTCGTACCGACAGCCGAATCAGGAACAAAACTAGCCCAACAACTAAATTATCAAGGATTAGAAGCTCATTACACTGACAGCCGAGAATTAGATTTGCATAAACAGGGAGTAAAAATTCTGACCTTAAAAGCAGCCAAAGGATTGGAATTTCCCATAGTTGCGATCGCGGGATTTATTACTTCTTCTTTCCCCACTATTGCCAGAGGTACACCCCAGGATGTTAAAACTGAAATCTACAATCGAGAACGTCGCACCTTATTTGTTGCCATGACAAGAGCCATGCGTGCCTTACTGATAGTAGTGCCAGCCCAAAAACCTGGAATCTTACTGCAAAATTTTGACTCTCAATGGTGGAATTTAGGTAGTTCCGTCGCATAAATTCCCGTATAGCAAAAATTATATGAAAATCATTAAACTTCCTCCTATATTACCTGGCGGATTAGATTTAACCGAGATCAATCAACAATTACAAGCTGGAAAGGCACAGTTGGACTGGAGTGAAGTAGTTTCTGCTCAACAAAAGTATTTAGAAGTGTTATTAGCCCGACTCGATCTTTCCGATAATGCTGGGGTATTAGGAATCGATGGCGCGATCGCTGATAATGTAATGGATGAAATAATCCGCTTTGACAAAACTTCTCAAGCCAAAAAGCCGAAATCTCGCTCCAAAAAGCAACCAAAATCTAAATCTACTCCTCAAGTCTGGTCACAATCTAGTTTTCTAGAAACAAATTATGTAGCTGCTAAAACTTTAAATGACGATAGACAAGGCAATTTAGTCACAGAACAATTTAATATCAAATCAGAACTGAAAATAGCAACAGAAGAAGATCGGTCAGATTCTTCCTCCGTTCCAACTATCACCCCCGTTGAAACAGCAAATTTCAACCCAAGTCAAGATAACAATACAAAAATACTAAACAAAGCTACTGCCTATCAAATTCGTGCCGAACTTGAAGCAGCTATTTTCAAAGACCTTCTCGGTCCCGTAGGTGGTGCAGAAGAGGAAATCGAGGAAAGAAGTGTTACAGATCGTTATCTAGTAGGTCTTCTTGCCCCTCAATTTCGACGCAAAAAGAACGAACCACAAGAAGATGAAGTCCCTCTAGAAGAAGAATCAGAACTGCAAGAAAGTCTGGGAATTGCTGGTCAAAATAGTCCAGAAGAAGATAGTACTCAAGGGAGCGTTCCTCCTCCTAACACCATGTTCCCCTCTTCAATGGGAATGACCTTTTGCGTAAGTGGTGAAGTAGAGACAATAGCGATCGCTGCCAAATGGGGTAAATATGAGCGAGAAAAAAGTCAGATTAGCTTTAAGGAAGATGGCAGTCCCAGGCAGGTGTGGAAACGCTATTCCCAGTCAGGAGCAACGACTGAAGCTTTAGCTAATGGGCGAGAAATTCACTGGGTAGTTTCACCCCAAGAAGAGCCAGATGTGTACGTAAGTGGAAAAATACGCCGTCTGGACAATAAAGATTGGATTATTTCACTCTTTCTAGTTAATGCCCAACAAGAACCAAATAAACTGCGCGATCGCGCTTGGTTGTTTCAACCAGAATTAATTGTTAATTCTCCAGACTCGTCGAATCCAGATATTTTCCTGCGCAAACCCATACCTGTTTCGATTAAAAATCTCGACCCATTAATTCATCAAGAAAACCAAGCCATGTCAATGCTGTATCGCCACCAGGTTGAATTTGCCGTGGGACATGGGGTCAGCATTCGAGCCGAAACTAGAGAAGAAAATCCCAGACGCGCCTATGGGATAGCTACTAGCTTTGTTCCTACCTATGAAGTTCCTAAATCTACTCCTCCTAGTCAAGAGGAAATTCCTGAATTGACAGGCTTGGTTTTAGATATGCAGCAATTAGCCCAAGGGAAAACTGAAGAATTAACGACTTATCTCAATCCCTTGGTGACTGCTTATTATAGCTGGATCGAGCAGCAGCAACAACGCATCGAAGATCCTGCTGAGGAACTGACAGAATATCAGGATGTAGCTGAAGGTGCGATCGCCAATTGCCAACAGACTTTAGAACGCATTCAAGCTGGTATAGCTGTGCTGCAAAATAACTCCCAAGCTGTTGCAGCCTTCGGGTTTATGAATCATGCTATGTGGCAGCAGCGCATCCATTCACTCTATGCAGAGAAAATCAGAAGAGGTGAAAAGCTCAAATTAGCAGATATAGACATACCTGAAAACCGCAGTTGGTATCCTTTCCAGTTAGCTTTTATTCTGCTCAATCTTCCTAGCGTTAGCGATCTACATCATCAAGACCGTTCCGACCCCACTAAAGCGATCGCCGATCTGCTTTGGTTTCCCACAGGAGGCGGTAAGACAGAAGCTTATTTGGGACTCACTGCCTATACTATTGGCTTGAGAAGACTACAGGGCAAAGTAGGGGGTAGAGATGGAAATTACGGTGTAGCAGTCTTGATGCGCTACACTCTGCGTCTGCTTACTCTCCAACAATTCCAAAGAGCTACTGCTTTAATCTGCGCTTGTGAAGAGATTCGTCGTCAAGATGAATCTAAATGGGGGAGCGAACCTTTTCGCATTGGTTTGTGGGTAGGTCAAAATAGCACCCCTAACTATACCTCTCAAAGTGAAGAGTGTATCAAACAACTGCGAGCAAAATCTCGACAGCTCAAAGGAGGTACGCCCCATCAGCTGACTAACTGTCCCTGGTGCGGTAGTAAAATCGATCCTGGTAAAAATATTACTGTCGAACCAGTAGATAAAGGTAGAGGACGCACCTTTATTAAATGTGGCGATCATTTGGGTCGCTGTATATTTTCTAAGGGTGAAGGCTTGCCAGTTTTGGTAGTTGATGAAGAAATTTATCGTCGTCTTCCTACTTTACTGATTGCCACAGTCGATAAGTTTGCTCAAATGCCCTGGAAAGGTCAAGTACAGATGCTGTTCGGGCAAGTTAGTGGTTACTGCGAACGACACGGTTTTCGCTCCCCCGATGTAGATGATAAAGAGCGACACAATAAAACTGGTTCTCTTCCTGCTGCCAAAACCATAGCCTGTGCTAAATTGCGTCCGCCAGATTTAATTATTCAAGACGAATTACACTTAATTAGTGGTCCTTTGGGAACTTTGGTGGGACTTTATGAAACTGCTATAGATAAATTAGCCTCTTGGGAGGTTAACGGTAAACCAGTTCGTCCCAAAGTTATCGCTTCAACTGCTACCATTCGTCAAGCTCAAACCCAAGTTTACAATCTTTTTTTACGCCAGCTTCAGATTTTCCCCCCTCAAGGTTTGGACATCCAAGATAATTTCTTCTCACGACAAAGATTACCCAGCGAGGCTAACCCTGGTCGTCGTTATTTAGGTATCTGCGCCCCTGGACGGCGTTTAAAAGCAACTATGATTCGGGTTTACCTCGCTGTACTATCCGCATCGCAAGCTTTATACGAACAGTATGGTGAAAAAGCAGACCCCTGGATGACTTTGGTTGGCTACTTCAATTCTCTGCGAGAATTGGGAGGAACGAGACGTTTGGTAGAAGACGATATTCGCAACCGTCTGGCAAAAATGGAACGGCGAGGATTGGCAAAAAGAACTCGCATCCTCATGGACGAATTGACCTCTCGCAAAGATTCTACTGAAATTCCCGTCATTTTAGATAAACTAGAAATTCCTTTCAATCCTCAAACTGAAGCCGAAAATAAATCCCGCCGTAAAGCAAATAACAGAGTTGAAAAGCCAGACCCGTTAGATGTAATTTTGGCGACAAATATGATTTCTGTCGGGGTTGATGTCAAACGTTTAGGAGTAATGGTTGCTTGTGGTCAACCGAAAAATACCGCCGAATACATCCAAGCTACTTCACGGGTAGGCAGAACTCATCCAGGGTTAGTAATTACAGTTTATAATTGGGCGCGACCGAGAGATTTATCCCATTACGAACGTTTTGCCCATTATCACGCTACTTTTTATCAGCACGTAGAAGCTCTTTCGGTCACTCCTTTTGCATCGGGGGCATTAGATCGGGGTTTAACGGCTCTATTAATCTCATTAATTAGACAAACTGGAGAAGAATTTAACGGTAACGATCGCGCTGGCAAAATTGAACGCAACCATCCCTACGTCCAAGCAGCCCTCGATGCTATTGTCGCTCGCGTCGAACAAATTGAAGGAACTCAAGCAGGCGATCGCTTACGTCGGGAGTTGTCAGCCAAACTCGATCGATGGTTAAGACGAATACAGCAATTAGAACCAGGCACTACTTTGCAATATCAAACATCCTCTAGAGACGGTACGGCAATTAAGTTAATCGAAGCTGCGGGTAAGGGACAATGGGATGATTTTACCTGTCTTAATTCTCTGCGTAATGTCGAACCTACCGTGGGCTTAGTCTTAACCGACTCTCCTCCCGATGAAGATAATTCTCGTTTGCCCCAGCCATTTAGCCAAACCCCATAAACGATTTTTTGATAACTTTTATGACTCAACGTGATTTTAAAAAGTACAAAGTAGGTGAATTACGCCCCAGTCAGATTTTATTTACCTACGGCATTGGTGCGATCGCCGATTTACCGAATTTAGCAGTTATGGTCATGGGGTTGGAAGAATGGGAGAAAAATCGCACTGCCGAATTGTCAGAGCCAAGACTTTTGGTTGCCGTACGTCGCCGACTCGGTTCTCAAGTAAAAGAGCTTCGTCTCCCCCCAATGCCTTCTGAAACAGCCGAAAGTCCTCTAGATGAAGCAGCGCGCATTGGCATACCTGTCGCCCCTTTCCCTAGCTGGATGGTTTGTCCTAAATGTCGTTTGCTTGCTCCTTTACAGTCAGGATTGTTTGAACTCAAACATAATCCTTACCGCCCTAACGAAGCCCGTTATGTTCATACTCACTGCCCGAGAACCAGAAAACCACCCGCCGTAATTCCTGCTCGGTTTCTCGTTGCCTGTGAAAATGGTCATCTTGATGATTTTCCCTGGCGATATTTCGTTCACCAAGGTAATAGTGATTGTAAGGGGTCTCTGCGTTTAGAAGAATATGGGGTATCGGGTGCTGCCACTGATATTGTAGTTAACTGTAATGGATGTAAATCCAGTCGTCGTTTATCCGATGCCTTTGGTGAGGTAGGAAAAAATAATCTGCCAGCTTGTAGAGGTCGTCATCCTCACCTCCGCAATTTTGAGGATTGCGATCGCCAGATGAAAAGTATCCTTTTAGGTGCATCCAATAGTTGGTTTTCTTCCACTCTTTCGGCTCTTTCCATTCCCTCGGCTGCAAACCAGTTAGAAGAATTAGTCGAACAAAACTGGGTCACTATAGGTAAAGCTAACAGCCAAGAAACATTACAGGTTTTACTATCAGCCTTACAAGCCACAGGACAGCTTCAAGATTTTACCTCTTACCCTCTAGAAGAAATCTGGGCAACCGTCGCAGCCAAACAGCAAGGAATTGAAGAAACTGAAACTGATTACCAAGATTTAAAAACACCAGAATGGCAGATCTTTTCTGAAGCTGACTCTAGGAAAAATACCAGAGATTTTCAATTACACTCTGTTTCTGCTCCTGTTGGCTATGAAAAATATTTTACCCAAACTGTTCTCATCGAAAGACTAAGAGAAGTGCGAGCTTTAATTGGGTTTACTCGGATTCAATCTCCTGGAGATTTTGCCGATATAGAGCAACAAAACGAAGAATGTATTGCTCCCCTCAGCCGTTATAAGCCAAAGTGGCTGCCAGCAACAGAAATTAAAGGAGAAGGAATTTTTCTTCAATTTAACGAAGATAGATTACAAGCATGGGAGAAACTGCCAGCAGTCAAAAAACATGAAAGACAGATAAGAGTAGCGCAAAAAGACTGGCTCAATAGTCGCAATAGGGATCTTGTAGATAAAGTTCCTTTTCCTGGTATTCGTTATGTTCTATTACATTCCTTTTCTCATGCTTTAATGCGCCAGTTAGCTCTTGAATGTGGTTACAATGTAGCCAGCTTAAGAGAACGCATTTACTCTCAGCCACCAGAGGCTGAAAATGGAGCGCAAGCAGGCTTGTTAATTTACACGGCTGCTCCCGATAGTGAAGGGACTTTGGGTGGATTGGTAAAGTTGGGAGAACCGCAAACTCTTGGTTATCATATTGCTCAAGCTCTTCAACAAATGCGTTTGTGTGCTTCAGACCCTCTGTGTGCGGAACACAAACCCCATGGTGGTACATATTCTTTACATTGGGCAGCTTGTCACGCTTGTTTGTTCTCACCAGAAACTTCTTGCGAACGGGGAAATAAATTTCTCGACCGTTCGGTTCTTGTTTCCACAGTTGCGATCGATAATCTAGCTTTTTTTGTAACTTAAATGAAAGACAGAAAATCACTGGGCGGTAATGGTGAGAATAGAACACCCGAAGCCAGCTTACGCCCACTAAAACTATTGAAACAGATCGATCTAGTCGTAAATTTTTTACCGCCTTCGGTTCTCGCTTCGGTTATTGATGCTCTCCAAGATGAACCTTCTCAATGTAATGAAGCTCTTGTAGCAAAGTTGTTAGGGAAACTACCCAATCCAAAATTTCGCCGTGTAGTTGTTGAACTACTTTCAATCTGGCAGCAGGATCATAATAATTGGAATAGTTACTCTTTAGCAGCAGCTTTAAGCAGTGCTGCATATTCTGCTGCTCAAGTTCGCCAAGCTTTAGATGTAGAGTTAGTTTGGACTGGTCCAGAAACTAATGGCGTGTCTTTTCGCCGAACCGACCAAGTTTTACTACAGCTAATTCGTGATGCCCAAGATAAATTGACCTTGATTAGTTTTGCTGTCTACAAAATTCCTGAAATCGCTCAGGTGCTAATAGAAGCTCTTAATAGAGGAGTGCAAGTAAGACTGATTGCCGAAAATCCTGAAGTTGCCGATAAAATTCCTTTTGGCATTAAAGAAGCTTTGGGAAAAGAGATTATCGAGCAAGCACAGGTATTCATCTGGCCCAAGCATAAAAGACCTGTAGATAATGAAGGTCGATATGGCTCTTTGCATATTAAGTGTGCGATCGCTGATTCTTGTAAATTATTTATTACCAGTGCCAATCTTACTCAGTATGCTTTTACCCTAAACATGGAAATGGGTGTTTTAATTCAAAGCCGCCAGTTGGCAGCTCGAGTTGAAAAGCAGATAGATGACCTAATTGAGCACAAAACATTAATCATAATTTAAAATTTCATTTCTGTAACTAATAGTGTTGGTGGCTAAGCTGTAACATGACTCTCCAAAGATTACTTGAAGAAAAGAGTTGGAAACTGTAGATAATTGGCAGGAATTTGTCCTAGTTACGATCGCTGAAAAACTACAATCTGCATGAGATATAAATTGACATGATAAATAACACTTCAAAAACTCAATGGCAATATTTAGAGTCACGCCCTCATCCTTGGCGGAAACAGCTTTACATCAAAGGAAAAAGAATTAAGGCATCTGTTATCTATTCAGATATTATTGTCAACAACGATACTCTTTCTGAGGCATCAGAAAATTGGGATTTACTATTAGCTGCAATCGAAGAAATTATTGAATACTGTCAGAGCCACCAGAAGCTTTTAGAACAAGAAGCTGCTGAGGAACGCCGTATTGTGCTTGAGGGAGTTACCATTGAGCCTTCAGTTACTCATCGATGAAGATTCTCAAGCTAAGCCTTTAGTTAAGACACTCCGAAAAGCGAATCATGATGTTCTCACAGTCAATCAAGCAAATTTAACGGGTCAACCAGATAATATTGTTCTAGAGTATGCCACTCAAAGGTCGCGGGATTTTAAATCCCGCGCTGCTTTGAGCAATGCTCAACATAACCGAATTGTGCTGACTCGCAATTGTCGTGATTTTAAGGCTCTTCACGAAGCAAATCCCAATCATCCAGGGATTTTTGCTGTATATTAAGAAGCAAACCCACTCAAAAAAATGAGTCGTCAAGATATCGTCAAAGCAATCGTTAATCTAGAAGCTGCTAAAATTCCTCTTCAGAATCAATTTATCTCTCTCAATCATTGGAATTACTAAACTTGCGCTGACTTACCCTATCATGTGCGACCGCGATTATCCAGCTTCTAAATGATGCCCTTGATACTCAAACAGCTCTTGCTTAACTACTGCATACTCGCTCTTATCTTCCGAACTAGCAGGACGAGCATAGTAAGCTTTATTGCGAATTGCCTGTAAATCTTCAGCATCGCGAATTGAAGCTTTTTTAAACTGAGAAAGTTGAGCCAGTAAATTTTCAATAGTTACTGTAGGAATAACATTTGCTTCTCTTCTCTCCTCATCGCTCAGGTTACAGTAAAACTCAGTAGCGCATCGAGTTACGGCATTTGCTATTTCTACTGGAGTCGAACCCTGATATCCCCTGAGCAAACGATACCAGTCTCGCTCTGACCAAGGATCTCCTCCATCGGCAAACTGAGAGGGAAAATATTTAGCCAGATGAATTAAGAAAATATCTCTAATTGCTCCCCTGTGAGGCAAATCGACAAACCAAATTCCACCGTCATCAAACCTACGCTTAATCTCAGAGGGCAGTAATTGTATGCGGTTGACCGTGGCAATCATCAAGGCATTACTAGTGTGTTCCTGCATCCAAGTTAACAATCGCTGGGATAATCGACGGCTTGCTCCTCCTTCCGACCAGCCAGTAAAACCCTTATCAAAATCATCGGCTAAGATTACGCAGTTATTCAAACAGTCAGCTACCTCTAGTATTTGAGCTAATGCCCGATCGGGATTATCCGCTCCCAACACATTACCCCAAGATAGTCCGAGCAACGGGTAGCCCAATGCTTTAGCAGCAAGTTTGGCTATAAGACTTTTTCCCGTCCCAGGAGGACCCATCAACAGCATTCCTTTTGGCGATCTGAGATTATATTGTTTCGCCCCAGATTCATTTAGTTTAACTATTACCTCATAGAGATATTTTTGGAGAAGGTCGTTACCTCCTGCATTCTTTACATCGGGTTCGGCGAAGAACTCTAACCCTATTCCCCGCCAGCGACTTATCTTGTGTTCTAAAATTTTGTCTACCAGAACATCTGCATCGGTATTAGAATGCTTTTGCAATATCAACTCGATTTCTCCACTCGGTAATCCTTGTAAAGCCGTTACCAACTTGTTCCAATCGATCTTCTTTGTCGATTCTTCTTTAGCAAAGTAAGTTTTTGCCAGAGTTTCTACTTCAACGCGGTTGAGTAAAGGAATGTTGAATGTTGGAATAGAAGCAGCTAGCCTGGTACTAAATTGAAGATACTCTCCCAACAACACAATGTAAACAGAGCTACCTGCGATCGCATACTTCCGATTCAAATTAGCTATTAAAGCCTCTCTTTCTCTAACAACCTCTGGCTTTAATTCTTCAAAATTACATAAATCGTCTATGATATATATACCTTTAGTCAGGCGATCGGAGCGAAGAAGAAATTTGAGTGTGTAATTTGCCTCTGCTGCTCGATCTATTTCAATATGTGATGTTAATTTAATATTTTTTCGTTCGTCTATATTGATTTTTTGAAAACATTCGTACCCTAAATTCCAATAATAAGCTGGAATTTTTGAGCTGTTGGCAAATTCGTTGAAGTAGCGAAACAAAGTGTCATTGTCAACTGGATTCAACTTAACGGCTGTAACTCCAGAGTTTTGCTTAATTGAATTTAACCAATGTTTGATGTGCATTGTAAAAGCAATAATATTAATAAGTATTTTTTCTAATCTATCAAGGTACGTTTGTAGCTGCTATTCCCAAAAATAACTATATGTTTTACCGATTTCGATAAAATTTTAAATCCGCTCTTAAGCTAAGAAAAAATTATCTTTGCTATTGCTTCTTTACTCAATAATCTAATTTTTATTCCAATAGGTAATTGCACTTATTTATTGATGCGCTTATCAGCGCGAGAGTTGGAAAAATTATTTGAATTAAGGAGTTTAATTATGGCTACAGCTAGTCGTAGAACCGCCAGATCTGCTAGTAAAAATGGTGCTAGTAACAACGGTAAAAGCAAAGCTAAAGCTACTAGAACATCGACCAGTGTTACACCCCAAAAGCTTGCCGATACTTTAATTGCTGCTGCTCAGAAAAAGTTTGGCGTAAAGCTCGACACTAGGGAAGAAAGAATTGGCAAAAAAGTCGGTTATGCTACCAGAGAACGCTTGGGAAAGAATCTCCTGGGCTTGGCTAAAGATGACTTTAGTTGGGACACCTGGAATAAAATCTTTGCCAAAATCTTCGGCGAACCTACAAACCTAAAATATTCCCCTGAAATCGTAGCTCAAGCAATGGCGATAATCTATCACGATGTCCCCACAGAACCCGAAGCAGCAGTTCAAGCTCTCATCGAATATAACGACCGTTCTTTGGAAGAGCGCAACAAACGCGAACGAGAAGAACGAGAAAATGATGACTTGAATGACATTGAGGAACTGCTCGACGATGATGAAGATGAATCGGACGAAGAAGATTTGGATTTCGTCGATGAAGCAGACGATGAGGACCTTGAGGACTTTGACGAGGATGAATTAGATGATTTCGACGAAGAATAGTTTTGCTTCTACACCAATCTAAAATCTAAAGGGTTACTCTAGCATTTAGAGTAACTCTTTTTTAAGAAGGGTTACAATTAAATCGCTATCGAGAATATAAATATGAGTTTTACTACTGAAGCCAATTGTATCTCCGAACAAACTAATAACATTTTCGATCTGGATGGTCGCGATTATTACTTAAAAACCCATTACTTTTATGACTGCAAGCATCAAATTCAAAGCATAATATTAAAATTATATCGATGCAAACTAAATAAAGAAGTTGGTCAAGCATCCTGTATATTCCAAACTCTTAATAATATGCTCTTGGCTGATATTTCAATTTGCGATTGCAAACATTTTAATAACTTTATCAGTAAGCTGTTTAAAATAAACGAATGGAGTGAGCCGTCTAATTATCAGAAAAAACAATTGGGTTCTTATCTTTTGGAGCATATTATCAGTATAGCAAAAGCTAGAAATGTCAAATGCATTCATGGCTTGTTAACCGAGCAGGATATTAGTAATAATTCTAACTTGATACCTTGGTATAAACGGTATGGATTTAAGTTAGAATCACCTACTGATGATAAAGTAAGATTTGCTAAACATAGAATATGCTTATATTTCTAATTATCAAGCCAGTAAATCTTTCTGCATCGCTTCAATCGCTCTTTTAGATAGAGGTACTGGCTGCTGTTGGTTAAACGCGATCGCAACATCAGCAATCCTCTGTCGATATTCATCGGGCTTATTGGCAACCTCAGCCTGACGATACCATTGCCACAAATGATTTTGCATCTTCCTATAGGCTTGCCAATCCGACCACAGCATTTTTTTTTCGGCTGTAGGCAAGACTTTTTTCCGAATCTGAAGTTCAATTCGCTGTACTACCCGTTCGTCTTTACCAAGAGCAGCAGCAAACATTAACCAGTCTTCCGAAGATGGCAGATAACGCTTACGCTTACTTCCTAATAGCTGTTCGTTCCAATCCTTACCCAATATTGGGCGCATTCTGCGGTGCGACCCCGCGTTATGCGAAGCGGTATCCTTTAGGACGCCGTCAGGCGCAAGGGAACGCGCACCAAGAGATAGGCTACCACGTAGCTGTTTGGCAATTTGCCAGGACATTTCTTCTCCAGGACGATCGCCATCTAAAGCTATGATTATCTTTGCTCCCTGTCGAACAGCATCGCTTAGTACAGACAAAGGAATACTACCAGCCCCATCAATTGAAATGCAAATCGTTCTACCATAGATAGAATCTCCTCTCAAAGCTGCTAGGGATATAGCATCAATTGGGGACTCTACCAAAAATATTCTGCTGATAATCCCTTCACCTAGACTAAAGAAGAACCAACCTCGGTCGCGCTTAGTCCCTGGGGTAAGCAACTTGAGATTAGATGAGATACTTCTCAGACTAGCACCGATAGCTTCACCCAACTGAAACCCAGACTCTATCGAATAACGAAAGAACATTACGTTACTGCGAACGTCGGCATCGATTAAGCCCTGTCTGTGTAGATTGTTCACTAAAAAACTTGGTAGTCCCCGACGGTCGATTAAATAATCTCTCACATCTTTCCACTTCGTGCGGTCGCGACGATTACATCTTGGCGGTTTCTCTGGTTCTTTTGCTTTTACTGGAGTAATTTTGCTAGCTCTTCCAGGCGAAAAATCTACGGGTTTACCCCAAAGAAAATCCATCGCCGTAACAAAATCACACTGCATAACGTGCGTTACCAAACTAATTGCACCGCCACCTCCTGTTTGTGCCAGATGGTCGAAGAAAACACCGCGACTGGCATCGATAGAAATGGCACAGCCACTAGTGCGCCACTTCTTCTGGTCATGGCGATCGCGTTCCATGCCCAACCGTTCGGCAACTTCTTCTAGATTGAACTGGCGCACCTCATCTATTACTTCTGGGGGGTATATCGGTGCTTTGGTATTTATCTGTGAACCCATTACTAAACGCTCCTCGCTACATTAGCCGAAAGTAAAGCCAGTGCTTCGGTATCATCCGCACTAATTGCCAGCAGAAACGAACTTATCTGTATTCCCACCTGGGCATCTTTGAGAGCTACTTTTATGGGTGTACCCCGCCTCACTAGGCTAATAGCTCGATTAACTTTATTCTCAGTCTCATCGTTAATATTCAATATTCCCTGGCGAACCACCCGCTGCCAACCAAAATAAAGGTCGTGAGCTTTGAGCGCATTTTCTATTCTCTGGTCATGTGCGCTTTGCGCAGGGTGTTGGGGGTCGGGTGTGGGGTTTAGGGACTCCGTCATTGAGCTGACAGTGCTTAGGGACTGGAATTCTTTTTGACATCGCGCTCTTTCTTCTCCCGAAACAGGTTGATTTTGTTTCTCTACACCCGACACCCTAAACCCTACTCCCAGAACGCGACAGCGAGCTTGGTCATTGCCGATTTTTTTTACTCTCGACGGCACAGAGGGTACTTTGGTGAGATAAACTGACAAGTCCTCATTAGGATCTAACAGATATGCTTGTCCTGTAGTATTGGGTATAGTATTAGCTGGCTCTTCAAATTTTGATTCGACTTGTGGCTTCTTATTTGAATCTGGAATTATGGCTGCTGAAGAATCTATAGCTTTGAATTCTCCTGATGTTCGATCGTCATCCCTACTTTTGGTCGTAGAAGGAACACTTGGAAATTTCTGTTGAATTTTATTACCCCTATCACCTTCATGGCGCAATAGCAATTTATCCGTTGTTTTCTCTGGTGACTCCGTTTCTACCAGAGCTTTTTTATCGGCAGCATCCTTCTTTGATTCTGCTGAAGTCTCAATCTCTAATGGAGAAAAATAATTCCCATCCTGCTTGACAAAAGAAAATTGCTCTAAAGCCATCTCTGCTAAGGATGAGATGACAGCGAGGTCAATACCTACAGTCTCAGCCGACTCTATCACGCTTAAATCTTCATTCCTAACTAGAGCGGTAAAACGCTTCACTTTAGCTACTACTGGATCGTCTGCTTTGGTATACCCCCGATTAATTGCCAGCTTCAACCCGCGTTCCACATCGTTGAGATTGGCTGCACGACCGTAACTAACTTTAATTACCTGGCGATCGCTGTTGGCTATCCTGTTGCGAATTTGAGGCGTAATCTTAATTCCTAAATTCGCAACGCTATTGCTGTGATTAATTTGGAAATTGTAAACGCGACTTACCCCTTTAGCATCAACCGTTTTGGCAACCAGGTTGGTTATCTTGGCAGTGGTCGCTCCTGGGAAATCTAGTTCTTCAATCGGCAACAGAAAGATAGTTTGTGCCGTACCCGAAGGGATAGGAAAGTCGGTGTTATAAACTACCCGCGAAGCATCCCCCAAACCAATGTAGGAAATCGCCTCATCCGTAGTCGAAAAATCGATTACGGCAATTCTGCCTGGATTGACAGAGACATTAATTCCATTAGCGATCGCCGTTTCCTGACTGACCTGCTCGTAGCTCAAGTTGGTTGCTACGGTATATTCTGCTGCCAGTACCGATGCTTGAGCGAGTAAAACTCCACCCATAGCAGCAGTGCTGGCTGCTAACAACGGCAGGTAAAACTTTAAATTGGGTAGTTTAAATAACAATTTCATTTGTCTAAAAAGTCGTATATGGGTTGAATAAATAAAAATTTAGATTCCCAGAAATATCCAGTTATCTCGTCGGAAACTGAAGAATGGAATTGGGCCAATAAAATAGGGAGTACAGCCTAAATCGACTACGGGAGACTTAGCGCAGAAACGGAAAAAGATTGCTGTCTCTACGCTATCGGTAGTCTCATCCGTTCCCCAAATAGCAAACTTAAACGCCTTACCAAAGGGATGTCTTCCCGTAGGCTCTTTGCCACAATTGACAGCTCCCAGTACTCCATGTCCGCCTCTGACTCCCCAAGGAGCGTCGGG
The DNA here is from genome assembly GCA_015207195.1 of Pleurocapsales cyanobacterium LEGE 10410. Taxonomy (GTDB): domain Bacteria; phylum Cyanobacteriota; class Cyanobacteriia; order Cyanobacteriales; family Xenococcaceae; genus Waterburya. Next base: position 13,833 of record JADEXJ010000031.1, on the reverse strand, counting down.
GCAGATGTTACCCGATTGGGGATCGCGCCCTTCAATCCACTGCACTCCCTCGGTAGGCAACCGCCAGTCGCTACCAAAATTTTCGATATCGTCCAGTTCAATATAGGGACAGCGAGAACCTGCGGTGCAGGGAACGTTAAAGCCTTCTTCGTAACTCCCACTGACGGTTCGTTGGCGATTACTCTCAGCATCACTCCAAACCGCATCGATCCGCATTACTGGTAGGGCAATATTAGATAGGGGATTCGGCATCTGACTCAGGGCAACTTTAGATAATGCGGGAACGTCATTTACATCTGCATTTTCCCAGCCTGTAAATTCTTTTAACGCCGTATCTGATAAACCAGGAAGATCGTCGATACTGTATTGAGATAGGTCAACTTCTCCGAATTTAAGCTCCTTGGCTGCTAGATCGCTCTCTACTAAAGAATCTATGCTCGTATCCTCATAACCGCTGCCGAATTGAGCTTCCACTAATTTGGCAATTGGTTCGACTTCACTAACCTGCTGTTGACCCAATCTTGGTACTGCCTCGACTAATTCTCCCAACGATTGCTCTTTGGCTAACTCAAATGCTGATAGAGCAATGTCATTAGTTTCTACGCCCGTAATAACAGCAATTTCTCCAATACTTAGTTCCTGTGCTGCAAAGCCTTCTTCCACGTCCCCCAGTTTGAGAATATCGACTAGAGAATCACCTGCTATCCACTCCCGCGAGAGATCGTAGCCCGCATAAGAATTAAACTCCGTACCGATGCTTCCTCCTTCTTGCATAGGCGGGAAATCTTCCAGGGTAATATTATCCCAGTCGGGTAGCCTTACCTGCCCGACAAAGCGATCGCCATCAATTACATTTTCGGTAATGCTTTTGTCATACCAATAGTCAGCAGCCCTTACCTGAGTTATTGGTACTGCCAACATTGCTACTGTAGTCAAGGCTGTAGTTAATAATTTAGTGTTTTTTAAATATCTAAAAATTTGACCCATTGCTTTATTCTTCATAAATACTTATTCCACGTACCGTCGTTCGCTGGGAGATCGCACCCACAAAGTGCAAAAACCTCTTTTGGTTTCCCGCCCCGACAAACGCAGCACTACACCCAGCTTCTCGGCATCTCGTTCGCACAAGAATGTACCGCCTCGCTTAGTTAACAGAACCTGATTCCATTCCATCAGCTCTTTGGCATACTGACCTTGGGTGCTGGTAGCCCACCGAACGAGTTCGGGGTTTTCTCTGGCTGATTTACCCAGATCGCTCATTGCCCATTCCAGTGCCTTAGCCTCTTCTAGAGTTAGCTGTCTTGCTCCTTTGGGATCTGGTTCTGGTGGAGGTGGTTTATAGAACATAGGAATTGCCAATCCCAACACCACACCAACAGAAATTGACAGAAAAATATAGAAAGCTGCTTTAGTTAAGGCGATCGCATCGTGGCTGATTTTAGTAAAGGCTACTTTCTTGATTACCGTGTTGGCTGCATCGGTAATCTTGTCGCTATGAGCATCTAAAGCTGCTGCTGAAGCTATTTCCAGTGTTTCTTGAGTGTCTTTGATATAGTCTTGAAGAGTTTTGGAATGTTCTATAAATAACGCATGGGAATACTTCAGCCGTTTCTGCCAGTCTTTGCGCCACTCCTGGTATTGTCGAGCGAATAAAGCCTCAATTTCTGCTGGTTTTTGGTGCAAGAGTAACTCAATTTTTCCCGTAGCTATCAGAAAGATGAATAGAGGATCGTCGCCTTTAATATCGGTTTCCATCGCCGTTCGCAGCACGATTTCTCGTTCGCGATCGCTTAAATCTTTGAGAGCAGTCGCCATAAATGCCCGATTTTTGGCTTCGGTACTTTTAGCAGTAGGATAATCAGAACCGTAGAAGGCTTGACCGTCAGAATCATCGGTTGCTATCTCATCCGCTAGTAGATCTTCCGTTCCGTCTTCAGCACATTCAGCCAAAGTTTCAATTTCTGCGGGGGTTAATTCTTGACTCATTTTTTATTCGCCGTCGCTTCAGTAGAGGAAGTGCCAAACTTCCCAGTGCTTTCAATAGCTGCCATCGTCTCGCTCAGAAATGTTTTAACTCTCTGACGAGACAACAGAGGTAACTCCGCCATCACCTGAGAAAAAGGTTGCTGTTGGCGATCGATAAACTCGATATCGGTACGACGCAGACCTGGAAAATCAAGTTCTAGAAACTGGTGTTCGGATTTTAATTTAGTCAGGCGATCGCCCGAATCAATTTCCGACCAATCTAGCCTTAGACCTTTATTACGAACTAAGATATGAGGTAATTTTCCTTGGTATGTCTGCAATGAATCTTTCAGTAATTCTAAAGAGATATCGCTGCCATTAGAAAGAAAAAATTTGCAGAAGCTTACACCACTTTCTTTGGCAAAACTCTCCTCTAGTAAATTATTACCCTCGACCCAAAACTTAACCTGCTGATGTACTTTAGCTGGAAGATTGACAATGACATTTTCTTCCATTGCCAGTTCGATCAGCTTGTCAACCTCACCTGCTGTCTGTGAATACATCATCGTCGCCTCATCAGAAGCGGTAAACTGAATGTCCTTAGTGCCTTGATAGATTTGAGCGACATCGGGTTTGGGATCGGTATCTACTAACTTGTAGGTAATTTTCTTCTGTTCTAAGAAGTGAAGCAAACAGCGACAAAAAAGGCTTTTACCCATGCTCCCCTTTTCGCTATCGATAAAAAATATAGTTGCCATTATACTGACCTAATTAAAGTTGATTTGAGAATTAAGAGCCTGTCGGCTCAATGTGTGTGAAATATTCCTAAATTAATGGAGATTCAATTCATGGCTAGACGCACATCTCAATCTTTAATGCAGAAAATCTTTGCCGATGCTGACGAACGCAGACATAAAGCTATTTACTATGTAGCTAAAGAAGTATCTGGTCGAGCTTTATCTAGAGTCCACAAGGACAAAGGTAAAAAGTTCAACTGGGATGCTTTTGGCAAAAAGTTCGAGCAAAGCTACGGTAAACATTCTGCTGATGAGTTATTGAACGAAATTCTGGAAAATGTCTATTGGCTTACTAGCGAAGCTGAAGTTATGGAGCTTTATTTCCGTTATATGCGTGACATTGATAAAGCTACTAGCAAGCAGAAAGAATCTGAAAGTGACGATTTAGATTTTAGCTAGATTCCTATAGCTACACGACATATTTATTTAAAGACCTTAACTGGTCTTTTTTTTCTATTGAGCTTCCGCAAGTAACCCACCACATACAGCTACTACTACAGCTTGAGTGCGATTCTTCAGTCCTAGCTTTTTGACAATTCCAGAGATATAGTTGCGTACTGTATGAGAGCTAATACACATACTCTGTCCGATTTCTTGATAATCCTTTCCAGTAATTAGGTGTTTGAGAGCATCTAATTCTTTTGGTGCGAGAGAATCTAATCCTGTCGATGATACAGGCAACAGCAAATTACTCGATAATAGATAACTGGTTTGAGGATGAACGTAAATACTTCCTTCATAAGCATTCACTATAGCTAAAAGCAATTTAGAAATATCACCATCTTCCAAGTAATAACTTGCAGAAATAGAATAAACTTTTAATACAGTTTCACGCTCTATTTGTTGTCCACATACAATTAGTTTAGATTTGGGTGATTGTTCCTTCAATTGTTCGTGAAGTTTGAAATTACTATTTACTAGTATTTCTAAATCTAAAATAATTACATCTGGCTGAAATCGCTGCGACATTCTTAAACCTGTAAATGAATCGGCACAATCATATATAGTCAAAGAGCTTTGCTGTGATAGTATTTTGCACAATCCCAATCTTTGAAAAGGATCGCGTTTGATTAATAAAACTGTAGCCTTCGGCAAATTAAAGCTGCTATTATTGCTTTGATTAACTTCTATTTGATTCATAGCTTTTAAATATTAATTATCCAATAGTATTAAGCAAATAAGCTTTTTTGTCTTAGATGCTTTTGTTGGCTCGATTAACACAATCATAAACTTGGAAGATATCGTAGTCTATTCCCAATATTAATAGTACAAATTAATGAGATCTAACGATCGATTAGTATCTGTTGGGAAGCGGTACAAAGAAGAGCTGAATAATGATACAGCTACTCATGCTAATTACCTTGTCCAGTCTTTACCTAACGGTAGAGCTTGCGAGGTTGCCGCTCTTGGTAAGTTAGAAACAAACACGGTCGTCTCTATGAATCGAACAAGAATATTTACTCATGCCTGAAATATATGTCTTTGGTGGCTGTAACGGATCTGGCAAAGTGCGACTCGTTTGGTCTAAATGTACTATTAAGTACAGGGACGGCTAGCATGGCAAGACTAAATGTTGACTTAGGTTAACAGGTCAATCTATAACCATGACAACTGAATATTCCGTGTGAGTGAGAGAATCCATACAACGAAATTAGAAATCTAATTTTGTCTCACATCTCAAGTCTCACTCCCCAGATGTTGGGGGTAAAAGCATATTCCCCAGAGTAGCGACTGGTCATCAATCTCTGAAGCGGGAATAAAAGCAACTCTGACTGGTAGTTCAATCTGGTCAATTGCAAGCAAGAACTCTATGGATAGCGAAAGCGAAGTAGACGATGAACCATCGTTAACCCGAAATAGCCAAATGGACTGATAGGCTATAACCAAAAGGTAATAGAGCAAAACAGTAGAATTTCTATGTTTGCCTAGAAATTTCAACATCTACTGCTCTCGGTGGATAGTCACATCCTAAAGATTCAAACCAACGGAATTTCGGAACGAGGAAATCCTTCTATAACTCTCAAGGATGGTCGAAAACCTTGAGTAATCAACCAAGATGCAAAATCTCTCTGGAGGTTATAGAAGGCGTAGGATTTAGTAAAAAGCTAATGCTCGACTGTAATGGTCAAGATATGCTGACGTACTAACTTTGTACAGGAAAATAGTGATTTAGTAAGAGTGAATATGGCTAAAACTGATCTTCCAGATACAGTGGCATGGAACGAGATTAATTGGCGCAAAGTTGAGAAATCGGTGTTCAAGCTCCAAAAAAGAATCTATCAAGCCAGCATCAGCAATGATGTCAAAAAGTTACGTAAGTTACAAAAAACTCTAATTAATTCTTACCACGCTAAATTGATTTCCGTCAGACGAGTAACTCAAGATAATTCGGGAAAGAAGACTGCGGGAGTAGATAAAATTAAATCCCTAAACCCCAAACAGCGTCTTATCCTAGCTCAAAACCTGAAACTTAAGGATAAATCTCAACCTGTTCGTAGGATATGGATTCCAAAAGCTAAAGGAAAAAAGCGTCCTCTGGGAATACCCGTTATGTACGAGAGAGCATCCCAAGCTCTTGTCAAAGCAGCATTAGAACCAGAATGGGAGGCACGATTTGAAGCAAATTCGTTCGGGTTTCGCCCAGGAAGAAGCTGTCACGATGCAGTAGGTGCAATATTTACGGCAATCAAGCAAAAACCAAAATTCGTGCTAGATGCCGATATTAGCAAATGCTTTGACAAAATTAATCACAGCAAACTTCTTGAGAAAGTGAAGACTTTTCCTAAAGTAAGAAAACAACTCAAGGCATGGTTAAAAGCGGGAATTGTAGATGGAAAAATTCTGATTTCTTCTACAGAAGGTACACCTCAAGGTGGCATTTGTTCCCCTCTTTTAGCCAACATCACCCTACATGGTATGGAAGAAGCAATTAAAGAATACGCTGCAAGTCTGAAAGGGAAAAAAAGAGATAACCAAAAATCTCTTTCACTCATCAGATACGCGGACGATTTTGTGATTCTTCATCATGACCTAAATATTGTGGTGGAGTGCAAGAAATTAATAGAAAAATGGCTATCCGAATATGGTCTAGAACTAAGTCAAGAAAAAACCAAAATTAAACACACCCTCAATTATTATGAGGGTCAAAAACCAGGGTTTGATTTCTTAGGATTTAATATTAGACAATACCCCGTGAGTAAATACCAATCTGGTAAAGACACTCATGGAAAAATACTCGGTTTTAAGACCATCATCAAACCATCTGATGAAAAAGTAAAAGAACACTATAAAAAACTTGTTGAAATAATAAATATCCATACAGCTGCTCCACAGCATTCACTGATTGCTAAATTAAATCCAGTCATAAGAGGATGGACTAATTATTACAAAACAGTTTGTAGTAGTGATATATTCTCAAAAATATATCACCTTCTTCATAAAAAACTCAGAAGATGGGCTGATAGAAGACACCCTAAAAAGAAGAAGTACTGGGTCTCTAAAAAGTATTGGCGTACTATAGGGATGAACAACTGGCGTTTCGGTTGTACTCGTAAAGAAAAAGAATATGTTCTTTTTCAACATTTCGAGACAAAAATTACTCGACATATCAAAGTGAGAGGTAATTCTAGTCCCTATGATGGAAACACTAATTACTGGGCTTCAAGAATGGGAAAACACCCTGAAATGAATGCCTCGACAGCCAAACTTTTTCAAAAACAAAAGGGTAAATGTAACTACTGCGACTTAACTTTTAGACCTGGAGATCGTATTGAACGCGACCACATTGTTCCCCGCAAAATAGGAGGACATGAATACAAAAACAATCTTCAGCTGTTACACAAACATTGCCACGATGAAAAGACTAAAGAAGATTTGAAGGTAATTCGAGCTTACAAATCTAAACAGGAAGCCGACAAACTCAGAAAATGGTTCAATTGCTTGAACTGGAAGTGGGTAAACGATATTCCGACTTTAATCTAGGTACTCATAAAGAGCCTGAACAGAGAGGAGCGGAGTGAGTTGAAAGGTTCACGCTCCGTTTTGCAGACGAGTCGGGTTGGTAACAACCTGGCTTAGTTTAACACTACACTAGCCACCGCGATTTTATCCTCATTAGATAACCCGCTTGAATTTGTAAACGCTGATATCATTGCTGCCGAACTTAATCCTAATAATGTTGATGCTGTCGCTGTTGGCGCTAGTAGGTTGATGCTTGAAAGAATCAACACTCTATCTCGACGAGGTAGGGATTTTGCTTTTGAGACTACATTAGCAGCCCGAACTTTCGCTAAATTTTTGAGAGAGTGCAAAGCCAATGGCTATAGAATTAACTTAGTGTATGTCTGGTTAGAAAGTGCAGAATTAGCAGTCAGTCGAGTAGCTAAAAGAGTAGCATCTGGAGGTCACAATATCCCAGAAAATATAATACGTAGGAGGTACGAAAGAGGCAGAGACAACTTTGTTAGTCGCAGAAGCGAAGCTTCTTAGCCGCCTAGCGGCGGTCTGCGCTATGCGCTGCTTCCCCCATAGCTGACTACTGGATTGTTTATGATAATACTAGACCAACTAGAAGCGTAGTAGCTGAGAAGACACCCACCCGACAAATTACGGTCTATCAACCATTGATTTGGCAACAAATTACTCAAGAGTCATGATGAATCATAATACAGATGATAGGTTATCTACCAAGCTAAACCCCCTTGTCCAAAAAGCCGTAGATGAAGCGATCGAACAGCACCGAATCAAGGGTGAGTCGATCGCCATCGGCGAAAACGGCAAAGTGAAAATCGTTCCCCCAGAAGAAATTACTCCTTTAGCAGAAAAGCTCAGACAGAGGGAAGCCCAAAAACAAGTTCAGTCCTGAGTAACACCAGCCATTTTTCTTGATTCGGTTGCTTTTTTAGGTGTATACCTAGCAAAGTCTACAAATAAACCCCAAGCATCGGCGAATCGTAATGGTAGTTGCTGCTGTTCAAATCTTTCTAATCCAACTTCACTCAGATTCAATTCAGATTGAAGCTCTCGCTCCATCTTCTCTGTCGAATTAACTTCTATATCTGAATATTTATCAAATAAATAGTCGCTTAATTCCTGTCTAAAGAATCCCGACGTACCGCCAGTGTAAATTAATTCATTTAGATGTCTTTTAGTTGGAAGAACTTCATTGAGCCAAGCTTCAATCAATTGCCAATACTCTTTTCTCGAATTGGCGATAGCCGTTTTAATGCTCTTTTTCTCCGCTTCTGCCCTTTGTTTATCCCTAGACTTGACCAACTCTTCTACTAAGAGAGTAGTCACGGTTCTTTCTTCTCCCAATGCAGTTTGATGATTGATAAAATTTTCAGAGCAAGTGTAGATAGCAGATTGAATGTCATCTCTACTCAAGCCCGATGTTTGTTTAATTATGCGATCGCTAAAGTTGTAAAATCCTAGATTAGTGGTTTCACTGCGATCGACACTCAGCGTACCATCTTTAAATAGAAGTAGACTGGTATTGCGATAACCAAACATCAATACTGCTAATGTTTGAGATTGAACGCTATCTCTTGGCTTGCTCTTAAACAGGTGGGATGCGATGCCCAGCCCCTCTGGTGAAAATCGATATTTCTGCAAATCTACTTGATAAGTTTCTCCCTGAAACTCAAACTCTCGTACCTCGCTTCTCAACTCTTTTTCCATTACTGGGCTATTGCTTATTTCTCCATAGGGCAGTAGTACAGCTAAGTCTAATTTGAGAGTCTTAGATAGCTTTTCTTTGAGAGCGATCGCACCGACAATTGCTATAATTTTGGGGACTATGGATTCGTATTTCAGCAACCTAATACTGGTTGAAGCTCGATATTCCCGTGCTAGTCTTCCTACCAGATAACAAGAATGCTCGTCGGTTTGCAGCCATGCATTATCTTCAGGCTTACCAAATTCACTACTTTTATTAAAGTTAGTAACTAGACCCCCGTCGAGCTTGAGTATCTCTGAACTCATAGTCAGATGTTTGAGTTGACCTTTTCTTCCCACTCGATACAGTACCTTACTCAAACTCGTACCAGGATCGCAAATTAAGGTTAATTTGGATGTTCGTATATTCATGTTTGTATGCTTAATAAATTTTGGTTAACTATTTGCCAAAGAATTACAGTATGAGGACTTTCTAACCTTTAACCTCTTTTTCTCCAGAGTCTCGACCGCTACCACCTTTTAATTGAGGAGCCAAATCTCCCAGAAGTTGTCGGTCGATTATGTCTTCTTGCTTGGTGGTATATTTATTCCACAAATCCCATTGCGCTTCGGTCCAATCTTCATCGTCAATTGGCTGCATTTCAACTAATTTATCTTTTGCCGACCAAACCGAAGAGGAACTATCGACTATCTCTATAAGCATTTGCTCGAACTCTTCTAATTCTTTGGCTTTTGCTGCTAGTTCTTGAGGTGCTAGTTTTCCTGTCTCTGCCCTGTCTGCCCCCGAAGATAAAGTATTTGTATTTAATGGAAGATCGGTTGTCAGAGGCAGATCGCGTTCAATTTGAGGTAGAGAATAAACCTTTGGGTAAGCAGGTGTAGGTTCATTTAATCCCCAGAGTTCTCTAATCACTCTCGCCCATGTCTCACATTTAATTGCACACTCAATTGCAATAGCTCGATTCGATGGTTCGTTAGTCTCTATTACTAATGGTAGGAATCGTGCAAATAGCATTTCAATAGCTAAATCTCTGCTACTACAGTTCGATGGTATTTTCTGCATATAGTCAATTATTCGACCCAACCAGCTATTACTAGGGCATCGAATATCTAAACCATCCATTACTTTTAATCTTTTTGTTCCTGACATTTTCTGTTTATTTTTATAAAAAACAACTAATAATCAAATCAATAACTTTTTGGGCTATAAAGTAATCGCTAAATTGCTTTACTAAATCGACAAATTATTATTGAGTAATGATAAAGGTAGCTTAAGAACAGCAAGAGAGCTTAAACGATCCCTATCTTGTACTCAAGACCTTCTTTTTGCAGAATATCACGCTTATTTTTAACTGACTATTCCCAAAATTAACTATTTTAAAAATGACATTTTGAGAAATTAAGGTGCAGTATATGGACATAAAATGATCTTAACGTGTACATAATTTATTACTTTTATTTCAAAATATTTGTCGCAAAATCTCAATATTTATGTGTTATTATTCTTAGGCAAGCAGTGTCTTAGTACGTACTTTTAATAGTTAAGTATTAACCATTTTTAGCAACGACTATGCTTGTTAGGGGCGTGACCCTAAAACCCTCAACAAAAATTATTCGATACTCTTTTTTATCTCTTGGTATTTAAATTTTATCTTGACGTTAGATGAGCAAACTCAAAAATAATTATCGCCACCAAAAAGAATTTAAAGCAGCACGAATAGATATTAGAGCCACACCTACCGAGAAAGCACAATTACAAGTTAAAGCAAAAGCTTCAGGTATGAGTCTGGGTGAGTATTTGATTACTGCTGGTTTGAACAGAAAGATGACCGAAGTAACAAAGACGATCGATAAAGCTTTATATCTAGAACTCTGTCGTCAGGGTAACAATCTCAACCAGTTAGCTGGCATACACAATACTCAAGCAGCTTCTGGTAAGGATTCAAAACTGCATCCCGATGACAGAGCAATGCTAGAAAAAATTTACGCTCTACTGCGCCAAACCTTGAACCAGTTACAGGAGAGAAAAGTAAATTGATTGGCAAGATTATCACTGGCAGCAGCTTTGACGGCTTATTTGAGTATCTGTTCAAAGATGGCAAAGAAGCTGAGATTATTGGTGGCGATCGCGTATTGCTCGAACCCAATGCCAAGGAACTTGCCAGTCAGTTCGACTGGATAGCTAGCACTAGACCCACTACTAAGAAACCTGTCAAACATTTGAGTATTGGTTTTGCTCCTGCCGATGGGGAGATAGATGATTCTACCAAGCTGGCAATCTCTGAAGCGATCGTTAACAAGCTAGGCTATACCAACAATCAGTGGGTAGCGATCGCCCATGGCAGAAATGACTCAGGACACGATTGGCAGCACGACCACGATCATCTGCATATTGTTATCAATGGAATCGATTTTAATGGCGATCGCGTTTCAGACAGTTTTGATAAAACTCGTTTGGAGCAAATTCTCAGAGGATTAGAAGCAGAACACAAGCTAACAAAAGTTGTGTCTAGTAATGAATGCGATCGCCAAAGACCAAAAACCAACCAGTTACAACGCTATCAAAGGGAGAGCAGAAAACACCCAGATACAGCACCAGAAATTCCTGTAATGGCAAAGCTAGAGGCTGCGATCGATGTTGCCAGTCAAGATCGACCCACCATGACCTCGTTTATAGGCAGAATGCAGCGGTTAGGAATTGATGTTCGACCCTACATTACCGAAAAAGGTCGAAAGCGTATTAGCTATCGCTTGGAAGATTTTAAAGTTAGAGGTAGCAAGCTACATAACGGTAGTTTTCCTAAGTTGCTTTCTGAGCGAGGTATTAGTTTTGATGAAGTTAGGGATACTCCTGCACTTGAAGCTGCATATCAAGGTAGATCGGTAGAAATAGACAATAAACAATTTCTTGACTGGGAACAGATTGACCTACACTATTGGCTACCGCAACCCTTCAAAGCATTAGCTAACGCCCATTTAGCCGAGAAAGCTCTACAAATACCAGACCCAAAACAGTGGCACAGTCTTCAAAAAACACTGCTCGCTCGCTATGGCATCCCCGAACGTATTTCTGCTGGTTTAAATGAAGCTGGCTTACTAGATGCGTCGGCGAAAGAAGAACCGATTTGGCACAAACAAAGCTTATTAGGCAGTAAAAATTCTCACTTTTGGTTTGAAATTAGTGGTACTGGCGATCGAGTTAAGAAGATGATTGTCACGAGTTCGCCAGTAGAAGCTATATCCGCTTATTTAGTCGATCGATTGGTCGATCGAGAAGATTGCCCCTGTTTGTATCTAAGTTTAGATCGCTTAGGACAACTTACTGAACTAGATTTAACTCAGTTTAACTCTGTAGTCGCTAATAACAGCGATAAAAAGCTAGTTTCAGATAGCGTTCGGGGTTTGGTAATTCAAAAGGATGTCAGTAGTTGGCAGCAAAGTTGGTTAGCTCATTGGAACAAGGTTGAGACGATTTTAAAATCTGAAGCTAAAAACAACACATTAAGTGAAAGAAAACCCAGCAATTATAAACAACTAGAATTGTAGTCTTACAACAAGAAATTCGTCTTAATCGCCCAAGCTGACGCTTCCTAGAGGAACATTACGATTCCTCTCAAAAATGAAAACACCTCTTAGCCCTCACGAAAAGCAACAGCTTTGGCATCAGTATCAAGATCGAAAACCGAAAAGAAAGAAACTCGATCCCCATCTAAAAAGAGATTTAAAACATGGCTGGCTCTTTCCCTACCTGACACAAATTGAAAATCTGATGTGGGGTAGATGGCAATACTGGAGTGAGTGTCAAATGATGCCTAAAATAGCCTGGGAGCGTTGGAAATTGGAAAAGGCGATGCAGCGCGGTCTTGGGGGTTTCCCCCATGAGCGACTGCATCAAGAAGCGATCGCTCTAATTGAAAATAGAAAACCAGAAGCCATACCCGAATTTGTCATCGAACATACCCTACCAGATCGAGAAATTCCTCAGATTAGCTGGAGATATAACGAACAGGCAGAGAAGATGTTGATTGACTGTTTGGATGCCATTTCCACTTCAGGTGGCTGGAATAGTTGGAGTAGCTGGAGCTATCTAAGATACTTTCTACACTGGCTGCTATTTGGCTTGGGACATCCTGCTTATAAGGAATTACCCGAAGAACCCCAAGGTTGTGAGGGAGCATCAATGAGACTGTATCAACTATTCGATCTTTCTTACTTGCTGATGTTTCCTTACGACTACTTTGGCAGGCTATTGCCTCAGATTTCAGGTAAAAAAGCACAGCAAGCAACTGGATTTTTTCCCACCCCAATGGTTGTGTCTGAATTCATTAGCAAAATCCTTGACTCAAATTGCTCTAGAGATAAACTAGCTCGCGTTTATACAGTCAACGAGCCAGCCGTAGGTACAGGTTCAATGTTATTAACCCAGAGTAACTATAATCTGTGTGCTATTGGTATTGATATTAATCGCGATCTACTCGAATGTGCCCTAGTTCAGTTCGCTTTGTACGCACCGTGGTTTTATTGTGGTATTTGGTGGTTAGGCAATACAGATCTAATCTGTGGCAATAGTCTAACTCTAGAAAATTTTGAATCGATTAATACTAAATTTTGGCTACCTAGATTTGCCGACATTGTAAAAGTCGAACTAAAGCCCACAGACAAGAAAGCTTATCAAGACAACCTCAAACAAACGCTACAAAATTCTCATTCAAAAACAGATGTTAATCCAATTGTTAGCAAGGCTTTAAAGAATAAAAGCTCTCTACCTGAAGTTACACAAGCGAACTTATTTAGTTATCTAAAATAGCCCGAACACATACCACAGTATAGGGCTATCGCCCCCAATTTTAGCTAACTAAACCAACAAATAACTGCCCTGATGAAAGCCAACCCTACAACAGACTCAAACAAAGATATATCAAGAAAAAGAACAAAATACGATCGGCAACCTAAAAACAACCAACTCGAACCTTCAAAACATTTAATCGCCAAGATTGAGCGTGAGCGCGATTACTTTCATACCTGTATTTATAGTCAGTATTAAGGAGTAAAAAATGAGCCTAGCTACTCAAGTTCTCAAGTACAGCTCAACTAGAGCAGTGGAATTATGGAATCTGCTCAAGCAAACTAAAGATGAATCAGCTCTCGAAATCTTAACCGCTTCATTTCTACAGCATAAATCTGACCAGGAAGCTGCTATTGATGCAGTGGCAGATGTTGCCGAACAGATTGAAGCGGAAATAGCTGCGATCGCAGCCAGGAAACAACATCTAGTCGAACTTCATAACCGAGCAATCGAACGCCTTAAAAGTAAAAAGGAAACTATCGACAGAACCATCATCAAACTCCATGAATCAGGAGCGATCGCTAATAAGACAGAGGGTTTATCTAGAAC
>JADEXJ010000239.1 GCA_015207195.1 Pleurocapsales cyanobacterium LEGE 10410 | reverse complement strand
CTGTTGCAGAATCGGTAATAGTGTTGCTCATGATCTGGTTAACCATACTGAGGCAGAAGTTACTGTAACCTCTCGCCAACCTCAAGCACCAGTAAACCCTCCCCTAAAATTTATCAGGTTAGATCTAGCAGATCGCCAACAGCTACAAATGGCGATCGCCGAACAAGATTTGGTAATCCACTGTGCAGGACCATTCCACTATCGAGAGGGTGGGGTATTAGAAACCTGCATCGATTTGGGAGTAGACTACCTTGATGTCAGCGATCATCGTTCTTTTTATGAACGAGTAATTAAACATCAGGATCGAGCAAGCGATCGGGGAGTTACCGCCATCCTCAATACGGGCATTTTTCCAGGTATCTCTAACAGCATGGTAAAACAGGGAGTCGAACAGTTCGATCGTCCGCAGAAGATTCGTCTTAGTTATGTAGTGGCGGGTTCGGGGGGTGCGGGATTAACCGTAATGCGGACTACTTTTTTGGGATTAAAACACAAGTTTTCTGCCTGGATCGATGGCAAGTGGCAGGACATTCTACCCTACACGGAACGAGAAATAATTGAGTTTCCCCAGCCCTATGGCAAGACGGGAGTATATTGGTTTGATATGCCAGAAACCTATACCTTTGCCGATTCTTTTCCCGTAGATACCGTAATTACTAAGTTTGGTTCGATTCCCGATTGGTATAATCATTTGACCTGGATTACCGCTCATGTTTTTCCTGAAGCTTGGGTGAGTAGTCCCCAAGGAATTGAATTTTTTTCTCGCGTCAGTTATTTAATGACCAATGTTACAGATAAGTTTAGTGGCATTGGGGTAGCAATGCGGGCAGAAATTACGGGAGAGAAAGCAGGTAAAGCTCAAACCTACTGCACTACTATGATACATGACAATACGGCGATCGCAGCTGGGGCAGGTACGGGAGCGATCGCCCAACTAATTTTGGCAGGAAAACTCAAACAACCAGGCATCTATCCCGTCGAACAAGCCCTATCAACTGAATTGTTTAGGGAAACCATGAATAGTCGTCAGATCGAGATTATCAGTGATTGGCGATAGTTTCTAGAAGCGCATCTGTTTGGAAAGTAATGTATAGTTCACCATCCATAAGTGTCTAGTGCGTTTAGGGTTAGTCATTTACATTTGTTAAGATTATTTAGTCAACTCCGCCATACATTTGCACTAACTAAATGACCAACGCTACCAAGCCGTTTTCTAACCGACTAGCTATCGTCTTCGATTTTGATGAAACTCTTGCCTCGGATACCTTTGCCCTATTATTAGAAGACTTGGGTTTGGATGTCGATACTTTTAAACAACAAAGAGTTCAACCTCTATTAGATGATGGTTGGGATAAATATATTGCAAGAGCTTATTGTCTAGTAGAAGAATCAAAACAGCGAGCAGACAATGACAAAATAACTCAAGCAAGGCTGGCTAGGGTTGGTCGAGAATTAAAACCTTTTGAAGGCGTACCAGAAATGTTCGACCGTCTGCGACAATGCGCCCAGGATTTAGTTGAAGACGTAGAAGTTGAATTTTACCTCATCTCTGGAGGCTTTATTGAAATGGCTCTTAATACCTCGATTGCCAGTAATTTTAAAGCTATGTGGGGCTGTCGCTTTCATTATGGGGAAGATGGAGAGATTAAGTTTATTAAGCAACAAATGACCAACACGGAGAAAACTAGCTATCTTTATTATCTTTCCAAAGGCATGGATATTGAAAAAGAAAAAGATTTGATGTTTGCCTACAGCAGCGTTCCTGACAATGAATTACGTATTCCTCTAACTCAGGTAATTTATGTGGGTGACGGTGCTTCCGATGCTCCCTGTTTTGCAGTACTCAACCAAAACAACGGCATAGGTATTGGTTTGTATAAAGCAGGTCATTCGCAACAATGGTCGCAGCAGGATAAGATCGACGTTAATCAAAGAGTTGCAAATATTGCACCACCAGATTATAAGGGAAACTCCGAATTGATGCAGTCTTTAACCTTAGCAGTTGAGAGAATTTGTAAACAAATTGCTTTGCGTCGGTTGAGTATCGGGGAATAAAAAGCTATACCTTGATTTGCTGCTACTGTCGAGCAAGCATTGTTAGCCGTCAATTACTGCAATACATTCAATTTCTACCAACACATCTTTTGGCAAGCGTGAAACCTCCACACAGGCGCGGGCGGGGGCGGTATCTTCGGCAAAATATTCGGCGTAAACTTGATTCATCGGATTAAAGTTAGCCAAATCGGAGAGAAAAACGCTAGTTTTTACCACATCACTCCAACTAGCTCCAGCTTCGGACAAAATAGCCTCAATATTAGTCATTACCTGCCTGGTTTGAGCCATGATGTCTTCCCCAACAATTTTCCCAGTCTGCGGATCTAGGGGTATTTGTCCCGCCAGAAAAAGCATCTGACCAGAGGTAGCGATCGCCTGGTTATAAGGACCTACGGGGGCGGGGGCTTGAGCAGTACGAATAACTTTTTTAGACATAGGGAGAGAGAATTAATCCTAAAACCAACAATAGTGAGCTAGAAAGATACAAATTAACCGCAATAAATTTACTGTTGCTGACTTTTTCAGGCACAGCATGATGTCGATTGACCCTGCTGACTAACTGATAGGCAAAGGGAAAACTGCCAAAAATTAGCCAACTCGAAGTCGGCAAGACACCACTAAGTATCAACATCAAGGTCAAAATGTAAATGCTGGCTGTAGCCCAAGTCAATACTTTGGCACCTTTAGCCGTTCCCAGGCGTACTATAGGCGATCGCTTTCCTGCTGCCAAGTCATCTTCTACCTGATGAAAATGGGAACAAAATAAAATAATGGAGGTGCTAAGACCGACAATGCTCGATATCGCTAAAGTGTCACCTGAAAAATTTTGAGTTTGAGCATAATAGGCTGCTGAAACCGCACCAGGACCAAAAGTAACAAAACAAATGATTTCTCCCAAACCCAAATAGCCCAACCGAAAGGGAGGACCTTGATAGGTGTAGCCCAAAAAGCAACAAAGCAATACTAACCCCAACACAGTCCAGTCTTGTTGCCACCAACAAAGGGCAAGAATCCCGATAATTCCCCAGGCAAGACAAAAATTAGCTAGCCAAAATACCAAAGGCTTGTTCCCCGTCAAGTTGACTACCGAATGTGCTTTATTGATATCAATACCTGTTTCTGAATCAAAGACATCGTTGCTAAGATTCAACCAAGCAATAATTAAGATTGCCGAGCCTAAAAAAGTAACAAAGCTTGGTAAATTGAACAAACGGGTTTGAGCAAAAGCTACTGCCGTACCCACGGTAATTGGCACGATCGCCACGCTATAGATTGGTGGTTTGATAGCAGCCAGCCATAACCGATGACGGGGCAAGCGATCGCCATTATGCTGTAACGAAGTCATACCGCTGGGTCGAGCGTCATGTTGGTGATTCGGAGTTATTTGCTTGGTAGTCATAAAGAATGTACAAGCGCAGAGAACGGTCTTGGTTTCAGAGAGGAAACAACATTTAGTACCCTATCAGGTATAGTTCATCGTGTTTACCAAGTTTCATGAAAGTTTATCTTTTACCACAGTTGCTTAAAACAAATATAAAAACCTACTTTGCTCTGGCTGTTATCCCCCAGCTAGGACTATTGCAGTCGGTATCCTATAATAAAATTACTATTTTTATTTAGTTGTTTACTGATAAATAGTTATATTAAGATTTTTTTATATTTTTGCTGCCAATATTTGAGGAATGACACAATCTGAAAGTATGTCTTTTGCAACTCAATCTAATAATTTAATTTTAGACAGTAACAACAATATAGAATTGGAAAACTTTTGGCACAACAGAGAACTGAGTTTTACCGTAACTAAAGACACAGAAATTATTAGTTTTGCCTGTTCAATTCCTAGCGTCGATCCTCTGGCTTGTTTACAAAAATTTGGCAACCCTCAAACACTTCATTTTTATTGGGAAAACTGTAGTAAGCAGGAGGCGGTAGCTGCTTGGGGAGTTACCAGAAGTGATTATGTCAAGTCTGACTCGCGGTTTGGGATAGCTCGGAATTTTGCCCATAGTTGTTTTCGTCAAATTATCAGAGAAGGGGCAAATAATCTGACAATTGCCAAGCCCAGCGTATTTTGCAGCTTTACTTTTTTTGCCGATCGAGAATCCGAACCTTTCAAACCTGGAACTTTATTCTTACCTCGCTTTCAGATAGTCAAGAAAAATAAAAGCTGCTGTTTAGTGGTTAATTTTCCGCTGCAACGAGGGCAAGATAAACATCGAATTATTCAGCAAATTGAGCAGCGTATCAATAAAATCAATTGGTCTGCTTTGGAAACCTTAGACACGAATGAACACAAGTTGTTTTCCATAGACCGCGATCGCATCTGTGACCCCAATTATTTTAAATCGGCGATTGTCTCGGCTTTGGATTCAATTGCTGCTGGGGAATTGAGTAAAATAGTAATTGCCCACAATACCGAAATTCGGTCTGATACACCTTTCAAATTAATTGAATCGATTGCCAATCTACGGCAGCTTCATCCAGACTGCTATATATTCTCTACTGGTAATGGTGAAGGACAAAACTTTATTGGCGCAAGTCCAGAACGCCTGGTTAGTGTCCAGAATCGACAGCTAGTCACTGATGCTTTAGCTGGCTCTGCACCCAGAGGGACAAATAATACCGAGGATTTGCATCTGGCTAGTTTGTTGCTCAAAAACAGAAAAGAAAAAAGAGAGCATCAGGCTGTGAGTGATTTTACCCTGGCGCGTTTGCGTAGTATCGGTTTAAAACCCCAACAACTACCTCTACAGTTACTCAAGTTATCCAACATCCAGCATTTATGGACACCAATCTATGCTCATCTACCCGCTGAGATTGAACCCTTAGAAATTGTCGAGCTGCTTCATCCCACTCCTGCTGTAGCGGGGGTGTCTAGAGAAATTGCCTGTAAAAAAATTCGTCAATATGAAAAGTTTGATCGCTCTTTGTACGCTGCGCCTTTGGGTTGGGTAGATTGTGAAGGAAACTGCGAATTTGTGGTTGGTATTCGTTCCGCATCAATTGATGGCGATCGCGCCAGGCTATATGCTGGGGCTGGTATAGTTTCTGGCTCAAATCCCGACCGCGAATTTGATGAGGTGCAGCTGAAGCTGCAATCGTTGTTAAAGGCGTTGGTTTAAAAATCAGCTTTGAGCTTGAGATGCTAATTTTGATGGCTATTTTTTTTGCTGACCGTTGAAAGCTTGAAACAAGTTGCCAACTTTCTAAGATTCGCTTTACTATGCAGTGAATGATTGACTTTCGTAATGTAAATACACTCTGGGCATCGGTGTTAGTCGAGACATTGCACCGTTGCGGTGTCGCTATGGCAGTAACTTGTCCAGGTTCCCGTTCGACCCCTCTAATAGTTGCCTTTGCCAATCATCCAGAAATCGAAGTGATTTCTATTTTAGACGAGCGTTCCGCAGCTTTTTTTGCCTTGGGGAGAGCCAAAAAAACAGCTTTACCTACAGTATTAGTCTGTACCTCTGGAACGGCGGGGGCAAATTTTTATCCTGCCGTAGTGGAAGCCAAAAAAAGCTGTATCCCCCTAATCATTCTCACTGCCGATCGCCCTCCCGAACTACGAAACTGTCACGCAGGACAAACTATCGACCAGGTAAAGCTATACGGTAATTTTCCTAATTGGCAGAGTGAACTTGCTATTCCCGAAGCCGATCTAGGAATGTTACGCTATTTGCGACAAAACATAATTCAGGCTTGGCAGCATTCTCTCTTGCCGACTCCTGGAGTGGTACATTTAAACGTTCCTCTGCGCGAACCTCTTGCCCCAATCGAGCAACCCCAACTAGCATTGGAAACCCAGTTAACTGAGGACTTTTTTGCTGCAACCGCTTCTCCCACAACGCTTAATTGTTATAGCTTATCTTTGCCCTGGAATGATTGGGAAGGTAAATCGGGGATTATTGTTGCGGGTTTGGCTCAACCCAGAGATCCTCAAGCCTATTGTCAGGCGATCGCCTGGTTATCCCAACGGCTATCTTTTCCCGTATTAGCCGAAGCCCTGTCCCCCGTCCGAAATTACGCTAGTCTCAATCCCTATTTAATTACCACCTACGATTCTATTCTGCGTCAAGAGATAGCAGCACAAAAGCTCGTTCCCGAAGTGGTAATTCAGATTGGCGAGCTTCCTACCAGCAAAGTGCTGAGAAGTTGGCTTGAGGCTTCTGTTCCACGATGGATTATCGATCGCAGAATTGATAACTTCGACCCGCTACACGGCAAAACTATTCATCTGCGTAATTCTATCGAACAGATTGCTCGGAATATAGATCCAAGTACCGATTATTGGTTGTCCAACTATTGTCGGCATTGGTGTGAATTGGAAGCCAAGACCAGAACTCAGATGAATCTGACCCTAAAATTGCTTGACGAGCTACACGAAGCCAAAGCTGCCTGGTTGATTTCCCAGACGTTACCACCAAACACTCCCATTTTTTTGGCTAATAGTATGACAGTGCGTTATGCAGAATATTTTTGGCAACCAAATAATAGTCGGATAGTTCCTTATTTTAGTCGTGGGGCAAATGGCATTGATGGTACTCTTTCTACTGCTTTGGGTATTACCTACCAAGACGCGGGAGTATTACTAACAGGAGATTTAGCCCTACTACATGATACTAATGGCTTTTTGATTGCCCCAAAGTTTCGGGGACATTTAACTATTGTGGTGATTAATAATAATGGTGGCGGTATTTTTGAAATGTTGCCGATCGCCGATTTTCCTGAGTTTGAAGAATACTTTGCTACTCCTCAGTCAGTTAACCTAGCTCAACTCTGCGCTGCTTATAATATTGAATATCAACAAATAACTAGTTGGCAACAGCTTGAAGGCTTGTTGAAAAACTTACCGACGGCGGGAATCAGAGTGCTAGAACTTATCTGCGATCGCCGTGCTGATGCTGACTGGTTAAATAGTAATTTGGCTAGATTTGGTCGCTCTGAACTGGATAATTCCGATCAAGTCTGAGCTATTGACACAACCACCCCTTACTATCAAGAAGAGAGTGGTTGACCGAGGAATTGACTCAATTTACCAAATAATCACCGTGAATTAGAACGGTCGAGATACAGGTTGAGTGAGCCAGTAGGCAAAAGTTATAAAACCAATGCTAGTGTTCCCATTACGCACGTCTAAATGTAATACGTAAAATTACAGAATTTTTGGCGATCGCTATGTCTCAGGAAGCTTTAACTCAGATAAAATAACTCTAATAAAAATAATTGTTCAAGTTTGATTTTAA
>JADEXJ010000238.1 GCA_015207195.1 Pleurocapsales cyanobacterium LEGE 10410 | reverse complement strand
CTGACTGAACTATCTCCTTTCTCGATCGCACTGACTATTTTTTCTCGAAAATCCACCGAATAAGCTTTCATTTACGATCTACTTTTACAATGCTTGATTGTCCCATATTTAGATGCAAACCGCTGTAACTCAATCGATTCTCGCAGGGCATATTTAAGATCGTCGGAGACAGAAAAAGCGTGTTTGTGAGAATTTTCATCCAACTCATCTAGTAAAGCCGTTCCTTCACTGGGACAGGTATGTTCGCGATGCAGTAAAATCGCTTTAGCTTGCAGCGCATTATTATCCAGACGCGCTAAAATTTCCTCCAAGTCAAAACGCAACAACTGCGAAGCATTCCATTTAAAGCGGTCTAACAATACTATTTGATTGATACCAGCTAAAATAACCCAACGAGGCGGATCGTCTTGGGCAAAAATATAGTCAGAGATTAAGTCCTCAAAATCGATGCTGAGTATCTCCGCGTCTTGATTCACTGCGTCCCCGTATCTCCGTGTCCCCGCGTCTTGAAACTGTATCGAATTTAGTTGAAGGGACAACAAGTCTACCGCTTCTTCAGTATCGGAAATAGTTTCAATAATCCACAGTAAAGGCTGTCCGTTGCTTTTATTTACTTCGGCAACTATAGGAATTATCTCGTTTTCATCCAAAACTTTCTCAGTCGGCTGATACTCATAACCCAGTACCGAGAAAAATCTACCAAACCATTCCCTCTGAAGCAATAACCTTTCCCGAACATCCTTTTCTTGGCTAATTTGGCTGCGAGTTTTAAAATAGTCTGTTTTTAGAGATGCGATCGCTTTTGGTGGCGACTTATCTCCACTCTCCTCTGCTAGTTCATTCCAGCGTTTTACAACATCCTTAAGATCGTTTTGCAAAATAGCATCTAAATAGTGATGCGAATAAAACTCGTTTTCGTTAATAATTCCAGTTAAAACAGCCATCTTTTTTAAGCCCCGTCAAGCGGGATCGAGATAATAAGTAGTAAGTAATTCCCATTCGGGCTTGCACTCCGTCCCTAAAGGGATACCGCAAGCATATGACCGAAGGAAATCCTTTAGGGCTTCGGGGTGAACCAGGTAAGTAATAAGTTCGGAATTACCAATCACCCACTACCTCTTAAAACAGCAACGATCTTGATATAGGGAGCTTTCTCGGTGATGGTGCTTTCTTCTACCCAGGAGTAATAATCATCGAAGACACGCTTAATACGGTTTTGCTCTTTTTGTTTTTTACTTTCTGTAATCGCAGTTGTGTTCTCAAACTTCAGTTCAAGCTGTCGATTATGTTCCCATCTGAGTTGTTCTAAGCGGTCTAGTTGCTGAGATAATATGGGATTAATGCGATCGTTATATTCTTTATCTGCTGCCAGAATATTTTTAGTCGCTTCATCCACAGCTTGCGATCGCGTTTCGTTCGGGAAAATTTTTAGCCAACTGATCTTTGACATCCTTCTTGAAGCGACGGACATACAGATCGCGAATTTCTTCTTTACTGTAGTCTGATTCAGATGCGATCGCAGTTGGAGCGAGCATATTCATCAAGCTAGCAAAACTCTCTGCTCGACCATCATGAGGCGTAGCCGACAGCATAATTAAACTATCCGAACGAGTTGCCAATCTTTCTGCTAATTTTGCTCTTAAAGAAGTACCCTGTCCTTTTCCCCGACGCGCTACATTATGAGCTTCGTCGATAACAATGACATCCCAATAAGCATTTTCAATGTAGGTACGATACTCCCGATCCTGTTTAAGAGTGTCCACCGAAACAATTGCTTTATCGTAATAGTGAAAGGGATTGTGATTGGTGGGAATACGCGATCTAATCCGTTGAATCCCCACTGAGTCCAAGCGTACTAACGGAATCGTAAAACGCGACCAAAATTCCTTCTGAAACTGGGTCAACATACTTTTAGTTGTGACTACTAAAATTCGCCTTCCCTTACCCCGTCGAATCAACTCCGAAGCTAAAATACCTGCCTCTAAAGTTTTTCCCAGACCTACTGCATCGGCAATTAATAGCCGTTGACGAGGCATTTTCAAAGCCTTCAAACTAGGGTCTAGCTGAAAAGGTAAAGTATCCATCGCTGCTTTGTGACCGATGTAGAGATTCGAGTCGGTAGGCGCGGTTTGCTTTAAATTAGCTTCAATAAAGAGTAAAGACTTTAAATAACCAGAAGAATTATCGGCAACTAATTTAGTTTCTTTGGGATCTAAAACAACTATATCGTCTTCTAAATCTGCTATAAAATGTGCTATCTGATGCTTGATGAAATCAGAAACGCCAATAACTTCAATTACAACTCTACTTCCCGCAGCAGCTTTAAGAGTTTTTCGTATTAGCCACTCAGAATCGCGTACAACAATCCTAGCTCCTGGCGCAAGCACAGCAGAATTAACCATATCGAATATCTAATCAAAATATCTATATAGTTATATTTATGCCCAAAATGACTGACTTTAATCCCAACAAAACACTTATTTGGTTATTAATACATAAGTTATCTATTAATACTCAATAAGTGATAATAATCTAAGCAGATTTATCAATGTATTACTCAGTTAAATCAACCAATATTCCTATAAAATAGAGACAAAAAACAAGTAGCCAGATACGCCATTGTTATTCCCAATGTCTATAACCTTGAATTAATTGCAGTTTTATCATTAAGTCTCGAAGTGTCGGCGGAGAATTTAGAAGAGGAGCAGTAGCAATTAATTCTCCAATCCCTATTATGGTTTGACTTTCCGTTTCATTAATTTTGGTTTCAGTATTGTTAGTATCACAACCCAACCAGTGCTTGCAGCGATCGCAAAAACCCAAATAAGAATGATTAGCGATCGCTCTTTGCTGCGAGTCGCAATGAGGACAGCGATCGCATAATTGACAATTATGTTGTAGGCAGTAGTTTACGTCTTTAAACGACCATAATAATGGTTCGTATATAACTTTATTTTCTTGTCGCCTAGCTTCAAAACATTGAGGACACCATGCTTTTGAGGGGCGGAATAAGCCTCGTTCTTTGATTATTCCTTGATAAGTCAAGCAGGATAGATATCGTAAATCTTGGCGTAGAGTTAATTGTTCCAGAGCATCGACGGTGGCTGGGTACTGGAGAAATACGCTTGTATTCCTGCCATCTGGCTTTCAAAACTTCGTATACAGCCCAAACCTTCTTCTGCTTAAAACTTTCGTATTCCTTGTCAATTATCTCATCGACAAAGGCTAAGTCCTCGGCTGAATATCTCGATGTTGGATTGCCTTTTCTTTGGGGAATTAGCCCAATTAAACCACAGCCATATTGTAACTTAAAGTTTAAATTACACTAAAATCCTAAATCTGCTTTGGCTACTTCTGCTGCTGCATAAACTTCTTCATTGGGCATTTCTTCCCAATCGGTAATGCCAATCTCGCGATAGAATTGAGCATCATAAGCGCGGGTACGCACTACTACGGGCATTGGCACGGCATGACCCAAGACTAAAGCCTGTTGTTTAGAATCTAATTTGGCTAAAACTGACTTGAGATTAGCCCCACCCGAAACCCCCGTAAAGATCGCCTCGATATCTTTCTCGTCGTTGAGCAAGCAGGTAACGCGAGTACCAATTTGGGACATGACTTCGTTATCAATTCCCGATGGACGCTGATCTACTACCAGCAAAGTAACAAAATACTTCCGCATCTCACGGGCGATCGTGCCAAAAATAGTTTGATGTACGATACTAGAATCGAGGAAACGGTGTGCCTCTTCGATGGTGATCACTAGCTGACGGGGTTTGTCGAGGGGATTTTTGGTTTGCAAAAAGCGATCGGCTTTTTTGACATAGCTGCTGTGGATCCGACGGGTAATCATATTGGTCGCCAGCATATAGGACAACATGTTTGACTGCGAACCAAATTCAATAATCACATTTTTTCCTGCATCCAAAGCTTGAATCAACTGGTCGATATAGTTATGGGGACAGGCAGAGCGAATATATTTTAGGCTGTCCAAACGCATCAGCTTACGTTGCAAGGAAGAGATCGAACCCTGGTGTCCCTGTTTCGCCTCGCAAAACATTTTAATATCTTCGTTGGTCATGTTAACCAACCGCATAATCCAGGATTTGCCATATTCGTTGTATAAAATATTGGCATTATCCATTGCTGCTTCGGACAAACCCAATTCAGACGATACTAGTTTTAGATCTTCAATCTCAATCTGGTCGTAGCTGAGATAAAGCTCTTGAGCATCCCTTACGCCCCTGCGTTTAGTAGATTCGGGGTCGAGGGTGTACATTTCTACCTGTCCTGGGAAAAGCTGACGCAAGCCTTTAACGGTGCTTACCTGTTTACCTTCCTTCATTGCCTCCCAGCCATACTCCGAGTGCATATCGAACATCAGATTGACTGCTGCATCCTTGCGGATGATGCCCGAAATCAAGAGGCGAGTTAGAAATGATTTACCCGTACCAGACTTACCAAAAATTCCGTTACTTCTTTCAACAAAGCGGTCTAAATCCATACAGACAGGCACGCTCATGTCTAAAGGTTCACCAATGGAAAAATTACGGCGAAAGGGATCATCTTCCCAACCGAAAACGCTGCGAAAGTCGGTTTCGGTAGCTTCATAGACTTGGCTGAAGTGGGCGGGAATAGTTTTTACGGGCAGCAATTCCATATCAGTACTGGTTTGAGCCTGCATTGAACCCAAACTAGTATTGGTATCTTTGTCTGGATCTATTGGTAGAGTAGAATAATCGCTGTTGGTTGCCGTAGGGGTGAACATCAGCATCGGCGACAGATCGACCGTACCATAAGTACCGCTTCCTGCTAGGACATCTCGTAAAAAAGTATCTTCAATTGGCGGAGGGTTGGCAATAATGCGATCGCTCGAACAGCCCAAAGACACATCGGTTAATAAGCAAAAGAAACGGGATCTCGTTCCCTGTACCACCAAGAATTTGCCAACTCGCATATCTTCTACCGATACGTCGGGATGCAGTCTTACTTCTAAACCTTTGGTTAGAGAACCTTGAATAACCGAACCTAAAGGGATTTGCGAGTTCATATCTTGCCTATTGTTTGAGGTGAATGTAGAGAAGTAGGTAAGTTGTAGCGATAGAATAAAATGCTAAAAAATGTGTCTGACGTTTTTAGAATATGCGATCGAGTTCGAGATTTAATTTAAAAGGGTGTTCTAAATCTATAACTTTATTGCTGCGATCGTAAATTTCTGCTTCATATAAACCATCTTGTAATTGCAAACAAATAAATTTTTGCTTTTGAGGATCAATAATCCAATAATGCTTGATTCCTCTAGCAGCATATTCCGAACGCTTGTATCTATAATCTCTGTCGTGATTTGCTTTCCCAGGGGAAACTACTTCGACAACTAACAACGGCGGAGGCATATCGAGAGTTACCGTAGCCCGCCGATACTGTTCTATTTCTAACAGCCCTTCAGGTGATAACACTACTAGATCGGGAATTCTGGCATTTACTCGGCTACCGCTGGTGATTATTTCAATTTTGAAAGAAATACGCTCGAAAGAGATAATTTTAGCTATCTCCGTTAGTAGGTACATGGCTATGCGGGTATTTTGCCAAGATTCAGGAGGCATTTCTCGTAACCGTCCATTTTCTAGTTCATAAAGTTTCTCGCCATCTATGTCTAGCCGATCGCAATTAAGATATTCTTCTAGGGTAAATCGATGAGATAGTTGTTTCTGGGTTAGCATCTTTATCTCTGAAGCAATGTATTATTGAATCTAATTTGCGGTGGTAAAGCCTCAAATTTTGCTTAATAATTGCCGTTTTTTTTATAACTTTCGCTAATTAGGCTAATTTTAACCAATTTATTTTTAATATCCTATCAAATTAAATTAAAAGAGTAATATGTCAACTATTAAAAAACTGGTTTTACCTCAGATGGGATGCGGAACATGGGCATGGGGTAATCGTATTTTATGGGGTTATGACAAAAGTATGGACGCACAGCTACAGGAAGTATTTAATCTTTGTGTCAGCAACGGCGTAACCCTATTTGATACTGGGGATTCTTACGGTACGGGAAAACTTAATGGTCGTAGCGAACAACTACTGGGCAAGTTCGATCGCGAGTATACGGGTGTCAATAAAGATAAGATTTGTTTGGCAACCAAACTGGCTGCTTATCCCTGGAGACTAACCCCAAAGTCGATGGTTAAAGCGGGACTCGCCTCGGCGCAACGAATGGGCAGAGTTGATTTAGCACAGATGCACTGGTCAACAGCTAATTATTTTCCCTGGCAAGAAGAACAATTACTAGATGGTTTGGGGGATTTATACGAACAGGGTTTGGTTAAGGGAATTGGACTTTCCAACTACGGTACCAAGAGATTAAAAAGAATCCACGCCAAATTTAGCAGGCGCAGCATTCCAATCGCTACTCTACAGGTACAGTATTCCCTACTATCTACTTATCCCGTAACCGAGTTAGGTATTAAAGAAACCTGTGATGAGTTAGGTATTAAGTTAATTGCCTATAGTCCCCTATGTTTGGGTATCCTGACGGGAAAATATACCGACTCTAGCACCTATCCCAAAGGCTTGCGAAACCTGCTGTTTAGAAGACTAGTACCCGAAGCCCAGCCAGTTTTAAATTGTCTACAGGCGATCGCCCAATACCGTAATAAAACCATGGCACAAGTAGCGATCAACTGGTGTATTGCCAAAGGTGCAATACCCATTCCTGGGGCGAAAAATGTCAAGCAGGCGCAAGAAAACATTGCAGTTAAAGATTGGCAGCTAGACGCGGGAGAGGTTGCAGAATTAGACTGCGCAGCAGCAGGAGTAGATAAGCCGATGATTCAAAATGTGTTTCAAACTCGGTAATGCTCAAACACAATTGCTCCAAACTGTAGAAAACGACGAATAGAAGTACGATGCCTAGATTTTTTTAGCAATGCAGTCAAATTTGCTACATAAAAAAGGCGATCGCTTTGATCAATTTACCCAATTGTCTAGCTGTAGATTTGGTATCCGACCAAACTCCTTTTGATTGTTAGTAACTGACGTTACACACTTTTGAGTAAATGAAGCTCAGACATAGCTTGTTGTAAAGCTTAAAGGAAGATAAAACGATTTGATTGATGGTCATGATGCCAACAAATCAGTTCACTCTCTTGAGTATGAGGTTTATTCTCGATAGTGTCATCTACAATCAGTACAATCAGTACTCCATCTTCTTGTTCCTCCCGTTAAATCACAATCTCCGCAAAACCCATCCCAAAAAAAACGCCCCCCAAACTAATGGAGAGCATTTTTTTATCTATTACTTATCGCTTGATTGCTGAGTAACTCAACTCAACTTAACCGTTGATTGCAGGAGCAGTTAATGCTACAGGAGCAGCTTCAGTGCTTGCCAAATCTAGAGGGAAGTTGTGTGCATTACGTTCGTGC
>JADEXJ010000237.1 GCA_015207195.1 Pleurocapsales cyanobacterium LEGE 10410 | reverse complement strand
CGATAAGGCACTGAGCTTGCTTTCTGTAATTCCCCTAATGTTTCTTCTTCCAAGCAACTTAGTTTTACTCTTAGTGGTGCAGGCATTTTTTACTCATTTTTCAGCTTTTCTATCTTATATTTAATTGTAACCGTCTACTTATAGCTGAAGGCTCAGTCGAAGTGGTTGAGGACGGAGATCGAGTAAGAATAGGCGACGTGACCCTTGAATTTGCTGTAGTTGCTTCTAGTGAAGCGGAGGCGACAACAATTATATAGGATAACTTTAAACTACCTCGATTCTCATAATAGAGGAGAAACTATGAAACGTTTCAGTAAAAATAATTTACGATTTAAATTCAATATATTTCCCTTTCAACAGAAACAAGAGCCAAACACTTCAAAGTCAAATAGGCGACAAATTTTCTCTAGCGTCCGCTTTCGCATTTTAGCTTGGTACTTTCTGCTTACTACCTGTACTGTATTGGTTTCTGTTGTAGTAACTCGCCAGATTTTTTGTGGCGTATTGAAAAGCCTAACTCAAGAAGCTTTGGTGGCAGAAGTTAATAAATTCGATCGCCTGGTGGAACAACAGGCAGCTAACGACGAGTCGGCACAACTACAAGATATTGTCAGAGAGGTTTTACCGCTTCACGTTACCGCCAGAAACGAGTATATCTTCGCACTGGTAGCAGGACAGATGATTAACAATCATTCTTTGCCATTACCAGAAGCGGTCGCTCAAAATTATACTTTACTTGCAGAATGGAATCGGGTTTCTAGTTTGACCAACGGCGAATTAATTGCCAATGATGGACCAATCTATTATGTTGCTACGCCTATAGAAAAAGATGGTACGGAAGCAATTGCGATCGCGCTGCGCGATGCTAGGGCAGATTATCAGACGGGAACGCGAACAATTATTCTGGTAATCAAGGTGGCTACGGTAGTTTCGATTATCTTCTTTGCGATCGCTTGGAGTACGGCAGGACGAGTTTTATTACCCCTGCGCCAGGTAACGCAAACGGCTCGTCGGATCGGTCAAACCGATATGTCACAGCGCATTACCGTTACGGGAAAGGATGAAATTGCCCAACTGAGTGCCACCTTTAACGCCATGCTTGATCGCCTCCAGTCGGCGTTTGAGAGTCAGCAGGAGTTTCTTAAAGATGCGGGACACGAGTTGCGAACCCCCATTACGGTAATTCAGGGTCATTTGGAAATACTCAAGTATCGTCCCGAAAAGCAAGAGAAAACTATAGCATTAGTAACCGACGAACTCAGTCGGATGAGCCGTTTGGTTAACGATCTGTTGCTCATTGCCAAAGCCGAACAACCCCATTTTTTAAGGATTAAAAGCGAAGAATTAGACTGGTTTACCGAAGAGCTATATTTTAAGGCGCGAGCCATCGCCAAAAGAGATTGGCGACTAGAATCAAAAGGTTTGAGTCCCGTGGCGATCGATAAAGGACGTTTAACCCAGGCGGTGATGAATTTGGTGCAGAATGCGGTCAGACATACCCAGGAAAATGATACTATTACTCTAGGTTCGACAGTGCGCGATGAATACGCCTATTTATGGGTGCGGGATACTGGAGAAGGTATTGCTCCCGAAGACCAGGAAAGAATTTTCGACCGCTTTGCTCGCGCTAGTGAAGGCGATCGCTATTCTCCCGCAGAAGGCGCGGGTTTGGGTTTATCAATTGTCGAAGCTGTGGCTACTGCCCATAATGGTTGGGTCGAACTAGACTCAGAGCTGGGAAGTGGTTCAACTTTTACCATCGTATTGCCGATCTCTCAGGAAACGTTCAATGAGCCGAATTCTGATTGCCGAAGACAACCCCCGCATCATCGAATTCATCGAAGCAGGATTACAGGCACACGGATACACGACTCTTACCGCTGATAGTGGCAGACAAGTAGCGAATATAGCCAGCAGCAAAGATTTTGAACTGTTGATCTTAGATTTAGGTCTTCCTGGAATGGACGGGATGGAGGTACTCAGAGAATTACGAGGACGCGGTGAAACCCTACCCATCATTATACTAACGGCGCGAGATGGTTTAGATGATATGGTATAGGGTTTGGAAAGAGGAGCGGATGATTATATTACCAAACCTTTTCGTTTTGAAGAACTTCTGGCAAGAATTCGCGTTCAGTTACGTAAAGTTCATCAGCCAGTAGCGCAACAAGAAACCAAGCTGCAAATTGGCAATCTCACTTTAAACTTACTCACCCGCCAAGTTTGGCTCGAAGAAAAAGAAATAGAACTTTCAGCGCGAGAATTTATCCTAGCAGAAACCCTAGCACGCCATCCAATGCAGGTAATGAGCCGACAGCAGCTACTCGATCGCATTTGGGGTTACGATTACGATCCTGGTTCTAACGTGGTTGATGTTTATGTCGGTCATTTACGCAGAAAGCTGGGCAACAATTTAATTGAAACTGTCAGAGGTGTTGGATATCGTCTGCGACCGTAATTTATCATTTATACTAATAATTTCTGGCAAACAACAAATCTCAACCAGACTAATTTCCGTGACTTTGAGCCATTTGCTTAATCTCTTCAGGGGAAACACAACGACGTTCGGAACAATAAGCCATCAAACTTACCCCATTGAGCATTTGAATGGTGCTAACTCTAACCCTAAAGTCATCGGTCAGAAACCAGCAGCGTTCTTGTCCTTGGTTATTGTCGTAGTCGGTGTTAATAGTTAATATACCGTCCTCGCCAAACCAGTAACGACTGATGACAGGCAGACCATCTACATAACCTTTGTCGCGAATTAGTTTACCACTACGTCCCGTTTGATCATCGGGAACATCGATCAAAATAGCAGCATAATTGGGATTGGGTTCTTTTTCTGACAAATTGTCTTGCCAGCTAAAACTACCGCCTCCCTTGGCTAGTTTGGGGTCAATTCCCTGTACATCGCATACCTGTTTGACTTTTGGATCGTCGGGTTCGATTACCTTGACAATTAAATTAGATTCTCCAGATTCATCAGCCACCACGTCAAAATGATGAACGCTTCTTTCGGTATACCACTTGCCTTCACTTTTGCGGAAAAATTCCATCATATTCGTCGGAACGGTCAAACGCATAAACCCACCTCAAAAAAATTTTTTAGCTAGAAATTAGTTTAGTACCAAGATTAGTACACTAAACTATCTATGTAACAATAATTGAGTTGGAAAAACGGCACAAGACAAACTTTGTATGGCTATAATACCAGCGTTACAATTAGTTTAGTACTATTACACTAGTTCAAACCGATAAGCATTAGCGATCGCAATTAATAAGCTGGGCGGACAAACCCCATAATGACTATGGCTATCAAAAGATCTTCCGATCCACAAGAGAATTCTCCCCGACAACCTCGTAAGAACTCACCAAAACCACAAAACTACGAAGTTACCCTGCTATCACCTGAGGCAAACAAGCTAGAAAGTGACAACAACGAAGAAAAAATTCGCCCCCAAAAATTAGCCGACTATATTGGGCAAAAAGATTTAAAAGGCATTCTTAATATTGCGATCGCTGCTGCTAAAGGCAGACAAGACTCTCTAGATCATCTCTTGCTGTATGGACCTCCTGGCTTGGGTAAAACCACCATGTCCTTGATCTTGGCAGCAGAAATGGGAGTAAACTGTAAAATTACCTCCGCACCTGCCTTAGAACGTCCCAGAGACATTACGGGACTATTAGTCAACCTTCAGCCAGGGGATATTCTATTTATTGACGAAATTCATCGTCTAAATCGTATGACGGAAGAATTGCTTTACCCAGCGATGGAAGATTTTCGTCTTGATATTACTATTGGCAAGGGGCAAACCGCTAAAACCAGGAGCATTCCCCTACCTTCTTTTACCTTGGTTGGGGCGACTACCAAAGCTGGCGCTCTTTCTTCGCCGTTGCGCGATCGCTTTGGCATCATTCAAAGGTTACGCTTCTATGAATTAGATGAACTAACTTTAATTGTCAAACGCACCGCGGAAATTATCAATACTTCTATTACCGAATCTGGTGCGGTAGAAATTGCCCGCCGTTCTCGGGGAACACCTCGGATTGCCAACCGTTTATTAAGAAGAGTCAGAGATTATGTAGAAGTGCATTCGGGGGAGACTATCACTAAAGAACTTGCTGCAACCGCTATGGATCTATTCGATGTAGATACTCATGGTCTAGACTGGACAGATCGTTTAGTACTTAATACTATTATCGAGCAGTTTAATGGAGGACCTGCTGGTTTAGAGGCGATCGCAGCAGCAACAGGAGAAGACCGCAAAACCATCGAAGAAGTATACGAACCCTACCTACTACAAAACGGCTATCTCAGTCGTACTCACCGAGGCAGAATTGTCACCACCAAAACCTATCGACATCTAGGTTACGAACCCGACGAACCAGAATACAAGCAAGCAGAGTTGTTTTAACTAGACGAACTAGGCTTTAAGCCAAAAATAGTGAAACAAACCAGACAAAAATCAATAATCATCAAAAACCTAGAAAAAGTCAGCAAGCAAACAGTTTATCTGTGTTTATCTGTGGACTCTTTTAATTACCCCTTCAACCAAACTACTTCCCACCATAATAAAAAGCAATTTCCTTATCTTTCAATGGGGCAAATTCGGCATCCAGTAACATTTGATTTAGCTCATCTTGAGCCAGATGTTTGGCACCAATACGAACGATACGCGATCTCATGGTGTTAGTAACTCCGCTGCGCTGCCTTCCTGCTTCAAAACCCATTACCCTATTATATAGATCGAGTTTATTTGCTGGAATAGGCGAGCCGTCTAGGTCTAGTCCTTGGGCGATCGCCTTATCTACTGCGTCTGCGCCTTTTGTTTCTGCCATCTTGCTATTACCTTTTATTAGTCAGTAGTATTGTATCAGGCTGCTACTAAAGCATCTATTTCTCCAGCTAGTTTGCCTTTGCGCCTAAGTTCCGCTTGAATCTTACCGAATTCTCAAGCTACTTCTCGATCAAAGTCAGCAATGTTTAATAAATCCCTTATTTACTAACGCTCAGGCAAGCTCCGTCTTTTCAAGGCGGAATAAATCTGACCTATACTAGAAAAATACTAGAATAAATCATCACCATAATCGCTAAAAAGCTCATTAAACGTGCGTTTAATACTTATCTAAAAGCGGGACTGACGGGACTCGAACCCGCGACCTCCTGCGTGACAGGCAGAAAAATGACCAGATATCAACGAATTTCCCTGATTTTAGGCTACTGATTAAGTGAATTTGGGTTACATTTGGGTTACTTAACCCCATGTATACCGAAGGACAAAAGAAAGCAAAAATCGGTGCAGTATCCGTAGATATAAACCGAGGCAAATACAGAATCAGATTTTCATTTCCTAAAGGGAAAAGACACTATCTTAGAATAGCTCACGTAACACCTGAAGGTTGGGCAACGGCTTTAAAAACAGCACAGCTAATCAATCGAGACTTAGACCTTGGTTGTTTTGATGAAACTTACGCTAGATATTCTCCGAGTCACGCAAAGGCTTTAGAATTAGCCCAGGAGAAGAAAACCAAAACTTATACTCTTGTTCAACTCTGGGAGCGATATAAGGATTTAAACAAAGATAGAATTGCTCAGACCACTCAAAACCATTTATGGAAGGATTGCGACCGTTACCTATCTCGGACTGATAAGAATCTTTTAGAGTTGAATAAAGCTCAAGAATTTGTTTCTTATCTACAGGGTAAATACGCGGTATCCACCATAGCTACTTTGTTTAGGTCTTGTCTTAACCCAGCGGTCAATGCTGCTGTTAATGCAGAACTAATTACGGTCAATCCATATCAAAGCATCAACATTCCCAAGCCACAAAAGAAACCTATAGAATGTTTTGAGCCTAACGAAGTTAAAGCAATCATCGCAGCATTCTACTCAGATGAATACAAACACAAGTTTTCTAGCTATGAGCATTCTTTCTATGCTCAGTATGTCGAGATGCTAGCCCTTACTGGTGCAAGACCAGAAGAAATTGTAGCTCTAACCTTTGATGATATTAAGCGTAAAGGAGGAAAAACTTATATTAAGTTTTCCAAGGCTTATAGTAAAGGAATACTACTCCCACATACTAAAACAAAAGAGATTAGATTATTTCCTTGTAACAAACAATTAGTATCGGTGCTTAACTCTGTACCTAAGACAAATAAACTAATGTTTCCTGGTGTAGAGGGTGGCTATCTCAATCATGGCAATTTTAGAAAGAGAGATTGGCGTGTTGTTTTGAAGGGTTTAGTTGAAGATAAAAAGGTAGAGAAGTATCTTAAGCCTTATGCTTTAAGGCATTCCTTTATTACTAGATTGGTAAGAGAAGGAGTAGATATCAAAACTGTTGCCACTCTATCGGGTAATTCTGTAGCTACCATCATCAAGCACTACCTAGCAGCCAAGCAGGACTTCAATCTACCAGAACTCTAATTAACTAGTAGAGGGGAATTTCACCCCTCTACAGTCTAAGAAAACTTATCCAACTGTTGATTAACTTTTTTAAGTTGCTCCCCAACCTGTTTGAGTTGAGACATCAACGTTACCCTTTGAGAACTAAGCTTATCTCTTAAATCACACAACTTAGTATAAGTAGAAGAGACAGGGCGTTCTTGTCTGTTGTATAGCTCTTGTTGTATCTGTGTTTCTTGAGTATCAGCAAACTCTTTAAAGTCGGGTGGCAAATAATTAAGATTGTAATTAGGAGTAGCTGGCAGACATTCTACAGCAGGTCTGGAATTTTCTAATTCATAAGCGTGCAACTCTTGTTCGGCTTCTAATGTACCTACGTAGGGTTGAACACCCTCATTCTTCATCCCAGGATGTTTATAGTTATTATTCATTGATTTTCATTAGTAATTAATTGTAATAGTTCTCTTCGTATAAGACCAGTCATAGTTAATCCCTCCCTATGACAATAATTACGAAGTCTATTTTTATCATCAGTAGTTAAATATGAAACTACTTGCTCGTAGTCATGTTCTTTAGTTTTATATTTACTCGTCATCTTGTTCATGAATGAAATTGTAGATTAGGAATCTTTTAAACTCTTCTTTAGTAGAGTTACTTAACTTAGGATTATTTTCTATTGTGGATAATATTTTATTGAGCCATATATTCATTTTCGTTCTGCCTATATAGTTCTATATAACTACATAAAATATAGAGTTTTGTAGGCAACTTTTATTACTAAAAAGTAGATTGTGATTAGCAAAATCGCACTAAAGGCATTAAAAATATTTTGTAGGTATTTTTGGATTTCACTTTTTAAACTTTTTCTATATATACGGTTAGGAAATAATTTTCAAATATTAATTATTACTTATTGTATTTACTTGTTTTACAGCTTTATCTGGAGGGTTTATTAGGCTCGTTCCAAGAGAGAGAAATAATGACTAAGACCCTCCCTCCCCCTACCTACGAATTGAAGGGAGGCAGAACTTTTTTTCATTAACTACAACTAAAT
>JADEXJ010000236.1 GCA_015207195.1 Pleurocapsales cyanobacterium LEGE 10410 | reverse complement strand
AGTGTTTTAGCTGTTTCTCGCAAAATTTGTTTATATGATTCTGTCCATTTCATGTCGGGAAAGCAATCAATTTTTCTCTTTTTTTTACCTTACACTTCAATTGGATGTTTATTTAATTGCACTTCCCTAAGTCCCGAATCCCTAGTGATGTTTGATGATGCTGCAACCCAAACAGAGCGATCGCCTCTTCCTACTCCGATGCTGCAACCTCCAGCCCGCAATTGGTACAAAAACGCCGACGGAACTGTAGTTCTTACCGCTCGGACTGCTGGCACTACAGTTAATAATTCTGCCTTGACTGCGGTGGACTGTAAACCTTAAAACGAAGCTGGAGTTAACTAACCAAAGAAAACCATGAGCGATATTCTCTACGATCGGATCCCTGCTATCGACTTGGATGACTTTACCGCAGACGACCCCCGACGCAAACAAAATTTTGTCCAGACTCTAGGCAATGCTTTTAACAGCATTGGTTTTGTAGCCGTGAAAAATCATGGCTTGTCCGACGCGCTGACGGAAAGTTTATATCGCTCGGTAAAACAATTTTTTGCCTTACCCGAAGCAACCAAACTAAACTACCAGATCGCCAACAGTGGGGGACAAAGAGGTTATACCGCCAGAGGAAAAGAACACGCCAAGGGGAGAAAGGTAGGAGACTTAAAAGAGTTCTATCACGTAGGACAGGAGATATCAGGAATCGATGTAGCCCGTTTAGGCTATCCTCAAAACATTTTTCCCCAGGAAGTCCCCGAATTTAAAACTGCTACTGTAGCAGCCTATAAAACCTTGGAAGAAGCAGGAAGACAAGTCCTCAGGGCGATCGCGCTTTATTTGGAATTAGACGAATTTTATTTTGACCCCTGGGTCAGATTTGGCAACAGCATCCTGCGCCCAATTCACTACTTCCCCATAGCAAACCCTCAAGACATTCCCACCGATGCAGTACGAGCAGCAGAACACGGTGATATCAATCTCATTACCCTACTAATGGGAGCAAGTGCCGAAGGCTTGCAAATTCTCCGCCAAGATGGCAAATGGATACCCGTTACCGCCCTCCCCAACCAGATCGTAGTTAACGTCGGGGATATGTTGGAAAGACTGACTAACAAAAAATTGCGCTCGACCATTCATCGGGTAGTCAATCCCTCAGCCGAGTCTTGGAACACTCCCCGCTATTCAATTCCCTTTTTTCTCCACCCAGTCTCACAAATGGATCTGACCTGTTTATCTTCCTGTATCGATGAACAGCATCCCAAACAGTTTGCCGACATCACCGCAGGAGAATTTTTAACCCAACGTCTGCGAGAGATTGGACTACTTGAATGATTTCTTTACACTACCCTTGATATCATCTAAATCAATAATTACTAGTCCAGTTAATTGGCAAAGATAAACTCTCATGAGGATGATTAGCTCGATCGCCATGTTCTGTCTCTCTATCTAGTACCGTTTCCACGCGATCGTAGATTTCCTGAGCTTCTGCTAAAGAATTACCGATGCTAGTCAAACCAAGCTTGCCAAATTCCGATAATGTACCCATCAGATGAAACACTGTACCCGTCCGACTACTACTATCAAAATGCAGCCTTTCCTGAGCAATAATATCCATTAAGTCGTTGGGTAACAAACCTCGATACTGTTTTTTCTGAAGATTGTCTGTAGCAATATAATATTTTTCTTGGTTTTGTTGACTAAAAAACTTTCCTGTATCGTAATCAAACCTGCCGTTGGTTAGTAGTCTGAGAGTCATAAAAGGATGGGTTGTACCACCTTTACGTAAGTTGATTTCGATCGCCTGAATATCCCAGGTTTTTGTTTCAGGATGCTGTACGGTAATAAAATCTACTCCATAACGCTCGATTGCTCCCTTAGCTGCTAAAACCTCTCCTACTTTTAAACCAAATTCTTGTAGCTCTAGGCGATAAGCAGCATCCGCAGGAAAATAGCACCCTTCATATACCTGTCCATCTACACCCCCTAAAATTTGGTCGTGAGTAGAAATGATTTCCACTTCCCCAGAAGGTCGAATATAGCCTTGCACACTAGGCGATCGCTTGATTTCTCCTTCAACAAACGCCTCGACAATTGCGCCTAATTCTGGGATGCGGGCTAAAAAAGTCTGCCAGGTTTCCCCTACGCCCTGAAAACTCATGTTTTCTAACTGTCGGTTCAGAGCAGCTAGAGTTTTTGAGCGATCGCATTTATTTGGGGAGTATTCTTTAATCGGTCTGAGGTCTAAAATCGCGTTACCTTCCCCCGAAAAGCCTTCATTGAGTTTGACAACGATGCGCTGTAGTTTGGGCTGTCTTTGCCACAATAAAAATAATTCTTGGAGCAAATCTTCAAGGTTTTTGACGGTATAGCTCCCGTCAGGGTGGGGGATTTTGGCTTCAGCAAAAATACGACGACTACCACTTTTTGAACCCCAATCAAGCACTTCGGGGGATGCTGCCAACAGAGGAATTTCTAACTGTAAAGATAATTTTTGTTCTAAATCTGTAGAATTGTAACAAACCATATAAGACTTGTTCGGACGCAAGGCACGGCGAATTTTACTAACCAGTCGAGGGCGGTCTAAAATCTTTTGTGTTAGGGGTTTGAGGGAACCATCATAAGTACTAATCAGCAATAGGCGATCGCGAGCATGGGAAAATGGGATTCCAGGTAGTAATTGCAGGTAGTAATCGATCACAATGGGACACAAAGGCAAGGCTGTGATGTAGATGACCCGTGTTAGAGGATTGCGCAAGCGAATCAAAGAAAATAATAATCTTTCTTCGTAGTGTAAAAATCCCGTTACCTTGTCTCCTACCTGCTGATCGACGCTAAAGGAAGGAATAACCAAAATATCATAGTCATCCTGGTCGAAAATATCGACACTTTGCCAAAGTTCCCCCACTTTTGGAGATTTTGTCCATTCTCTTAGCTGATTTTGTAGCTTTCTAAAATGCTCTGCTTCTGGATGAAATGTGTCCACCATGCTCAAGGAAAGTAACTATGTTTTCGGCGAAACTCTATAGTAACTTGCGATGAATACGAGCTAAATCATATTTTAAGAATTAACAACTAAGAATATTTTATGTTTTCCCTCGACTATTTAGTTTCAGAGCGGGTTAACTGATTAATTGCTAAAGATAAATATTGAGCTAATGTTGTGGCATCTACGCCTAATTCAGTACGTTCTTGGGCTGCCAGAATTCCTGCTTGAGCGTGCCACCAGGCAGCAACAGCCACTGTATTATGTAAGTTTTCTTTTGTCCTAATAGTTTGAGCGACCAAACCAGCACTGAGTCCTGTCAAAACGTCTCCGCTACCGCCTCTTGCTAGGGCAGGGGTGCTGGTAGGAATCAACCAGGTCAATCCTTGAGCATTGGCGATCGCCGTTTTAGCTCCTTTGAGTAAAATAATCGCGTTACTTTGCTTAGCAGCGGTTTGTACTGCACTGAGACGGTCTTCCAGGTCGGTAATTTGGGGAAATAGGCGTTTAAATTCTCCCAAATGGGGCGTGAGAACTGTGGGAGCATTTCTTTGACTTAAAACCTCTGTTGTCCCCTGTTCCGCAACAATATTTAAACCATCCGCGTCTAAAATTAGTGGACTTTCGGTCAGCAATATTTTCTGAATTACGGGGCTGGCATCGGTAGTCAAGCCAGGACCACAGGCAACCGCATCAAATTGACTCAAATCCGATGTTGACCAGGGTAACGAAGCGATCGCTCCTTCTTTGTTTTCAGGACAGCCGACGATCAGGGCATCTGGTAGCTGACTGGTTAGTAAGGTTTTTAGAGTTTCTGGGACAGCCACCGATAACATTCCTACCCCGCTAGCTCTAGCACCCAGGGCAGTTAAAATTGCTGCTCCTGCATAGCGACGCGAGCCACAGATTAATAGTAAGTGTCCCTGACGGTATTTATAAGTTCCTACGGGACGAGGTAGAGGCAAAAAGCTCAGGGCGATCGCTTGGGAGATTTGCTGTAGCGGTATGGGGTGGGGCAAGACTGACCAGATATGATGTCGTAATAGACCAAAATCAATTCGTTCGCTGCTGCCGATATATTCCAAAGCCTGCTCTTGAAAAAAAGCTTTTTTCCACAACCCCAAACAGAGAGTACGAGTAGCTTTGATCGCACCGCCCAAGACTGCTCCCGTATCAGTATGTATTCCTGAAGGAATGTCAATACTAACGGTAGGTTGCGACCAACTGTTAATCAGCTCGACAGCTTGAATAATCTCTGCTGGTAAATCGCGAGTCAAGCCAAAACCAAATAAGCCATCAATAATTAACTGGCACTCTTGCAGGGGGTGAATTTCTTCATAGAAAGTAATGCCCAGGCTAGCAGCATAATTGGCGTGTTGGGTAGTTAGAGATTTGAGCTTGAACAGAGGACGGTAAACTTTAACCCGATATCCTGCTAAATATAATTCGCGAGCAATTACTAAAGCATCTCCGCCGTTGTGTCCAGGACCGACTAAAACTCCCACGGTAGCAATTTGCGATCGCGGATACAAACTTTTGATTCGTTCGCTACAAAGTTTAGCTGCTTTCTCCATCAAGGCAGCTACAGGCATTCCCGCAGCAAAAATCTGTTCTTCTATCTGCTGCATTTGTTTGGCAGAAACGATTGCGGTTTCAACTATATTATTCATTCGTTTTAAATTTAGCCCTAGACTAATTATTGCTTACCCGCGTAAATAAGCTACTACCGCAACTAAGATTAGACAACCCACAAAGGTTAAACCCAATAACACCAAAACAAAGATTTCCCCCGAAGATAGGGGACGGTCTGTCGGATCTAAATACGCCGTCTTGGAATATTGCTCTGAATCTGGTTCAGACCAGCTTGGTGCCTGAATTACGTTGAGGCGAGAATAGCCAATTTTTAGATCGTAGAGCGATCGCGCCTCTGGACTACTCAACACGGCATAAGCCTCATTTAATCTTTGAAACTTAACCGTGGCTACATTTGGTGGTAGTTCGGTAGTGTCAGGATGATATTTTTTACTTAATTGACGATAAGTACGGCGAATAATAATGTTAGACGCAGAAGGATGTAAACCCATCAAGCCATAATAAGTATCGATCAGCTCGGTTTGAGGTGGCAGGGTTATTGATTTTTGTCTATTGTTAGGATTCACCATGCTTTACTATTTGTCCTCGGATGAGAACAACTGATGCTTTATTAATTATAAAAGCGAATTTTGATCGGCAAATCAAGGTCACAAAACAAATTGGCTTAAGAAATATTAAATATAATCAACAAAGTCATAGCTAATTCGACTCAGTTGTTACAGAATTTAAAGTTATCCCCTCTTTTGCCAAGTCAGAAGATCTGCATAGGGTAAACTAAGCCTTAATTCTGTTTAGAATACGATTTAAAGAACATTCGCAGTTGGAGCTTATATTCTAATGTCCCATAGCGTCAAAATCTATGATAACTGCATTGGTTGTACCCAGTGCGTTCGGGCGTGTCCTACTGACGTTTTGGAGATGGTACCTTGGGACGGCTGTAAAGCTGGTCAAATTGCCTCATCTCCTCGTACAGAAGATTGTGTGGGTTGCAAACGTTGTGAAACAGCGTGTCCTACCGACTTTTTAAGTATCCGCGTCTATTTAGGTGCAGAAACTACTCGCAGTATGGGTCTTGCCTATTAACCAAATCTAAAAATAAATTGCGGTATTAGCCAATATTTATTTATGTAGACCAGCTATGTCGTCTAGCTTCTATGGCTGCGCTTTAAGCGTAATTTTAGAATTGGACGGCATTATTTTTATTTAAAAGAATCAACACGGGATAGATACCATTTTCCGTAAGGATTAGATAGCAAACTATCAGTTTCATGCTCATTATCCGCTGCCCAATGTAGTTGATAAGTCGGAGATTCGATATCGGGCTGGAAAGTGTGTCCGTCTTGCACGATCGCCGACTCTGTTAGACGATAATAATTAAACACGTTCATTACATAAATCGCCAAGCCAACATCTTCAGTTAGAGAGATCGCTACATCAGCTTTACCAAAATTGTGCATTCCGCAGGAGTAATAACAATCATCTCCTTCGATCAACCCCACAAATAGGGAATAGATCTCAAACACATCATGAGAATCATATTGAGCTAACCATTTGTCTTTTTCATGAGCGATTCCTGCTGACTCAACCTTGACGGCAATTCCCCCAATATTGAGCAAAACCTGGGCTAATTTGGCAATTTGTAAACAGGAATGGTATCCCGTACTGCTGGAGGTCAAATAAACAATCTGACGATGATGAGCTATTTGCCGTAGGGTAGCATCAGTAATTTTGTTTTGCCCTAGCAGTTTAAAGGCTCTACTCAGGCTAGTATTACGATCGCTAATCTCAATTTGACAGCTTTCGTTGCTTACTGTTGACTGAAACCCTCGACCCAGAAAAACATAATCTGTACCGTACTCACTGGCTAAGGCAGAGGCAATTTCTGCTCTACTATTCAACTTTATTGGGATACAAATAGAAATTGTACTAGTCATTTAGATGCTTGATGCTGTTGCCGAAAATCTAATCAAAGTATTAATGGTGTTTTGATTGACTATTCTACTGATAAGCTTAAGTTAATCAAATCGAGGAAAGAAAATACTATGTCGAAACAAGATCAGACAGGAGTGTTTATTGGTGGATTGATGATTGGTAGCGCAGTCGGTACAGTATTAGGACTACTAATAGCACCACGTACGGGCAAGGAAACCAGGAAAACGATCAAAAAGTCTGCGGATGCTTTGCCAGAGCTGGCTGAAGACTTAGCTGCTACTGTGCAACTGCAAGCGGATCGGTTTTCCGAATCTACTAGAGAAAACTGGGAAGATACATTAGATAGATTAAGACTGGCGATCGCTGCTGGGATTGAAACCAGTCGTGAAACTGCACGAGCTACTAAGTTAAACTCCTCTGAGCAAAATTTGAACTCGTCTATTACCACCGATCGCCTTTAAAATTAAAAAATGCCTCACGCTTGATTTTTTATGATCGACCCTTTATTTTGGCTAGGACTTTCTTTGTTTCTAGTTTCTTTTAGTCTGTTTGCTGTTTTACTAGTGACAATTCCCACCCTACAAGAAATATCTAGGGCTGCTCGTAGTGCCGAAAAATTATTTGATACCCTCAATCGGGAATTTCCGCCAACTCTCGAAGCGATCCGTTTGACAGGAACAGAGGTGGGAGAACTAACTAATGAAATCAATCAGGGAATTGATAGTGCTACGGGAGTAGTTAAGCAAGTCGATCAAAGCTTAGTCAATGCCCAACGACAAGTACAGCAAGCTCAACAAACTAGTCGTGGTTTAGTTGCGGGGGTTAAAGCAGCGTGGCAAGTATGGCGCAACCCTTCTAGCGCCAGGAACTCGCCCAATTCTACCAAAGATTAGAACGACCTAAAGTTGCGAACATTGGAACAAGACGCTCAAAATACAAGGTAATATCTAACATTTTTTTTATCCAAGATAGTTC
>JADEXJ010000235.1 GCA_015207195.1 Pleurocapsales cyanobacterium LEGE 10410 | reverse complement strand
TCTAAAAGAAAGTTGGTTAGATTTATATAGTAATGAAGAAAAAGTTGGTCATCGGGTTGAATAAATTATTTCTACCCACAGATTTCTCGTAACAATTAAAATAAGTTCTACTTACTTGATAGAGAACTAGTCACAATCCCCTATTCATAATCACTTTAGCCATAACTCAACACATCAATTTTTCTTGGTGCAAGATCTGAGTATACTCAAAGTAAGTGGGTAGCAGAACAATTAGTTACTATTGCTCGCGATCGCAATATACCAGTCACTATACATCGACCAGGACGTATTTCAGGACATAGCAAAACAGGTGTCTGTAACCCCAACGATCATACCTTCAGAATGATTCGTGGCTGTATTCAGCTTGGCAGTGTCTCCCTAAATGACTCTCTAGTAAACTTAATCCCTGTCGATTATGCTGTAGAGGCGATTGTTCATCTAGCCAGTCAAGCAGAATCGATAGGCAAAACTTTCCATCTCTTTAATCCTCAACCTACACCTTGGAATGAAGTTGCTAAATTAATTAATTCTCTGGGATATCCCATAAAACAGGTTACATATGAGGAGTGGCGTGAAGCATTACTATCAGCAACTGAAAAGTCTTCAGATAATCCTTTGTCTCCACTTATTAGTACTTTTGCCGAAAGTAATAAACCAAATAAAGACACCGAAGAAAATATTAGCCGTAAATTAGAAGCTAATAATACCAAGTCTGGATTAGCTGAAACATCAATTATCTGTCCGCCTTGCGATCGCCAATTGTTAAGTACCTATTTTTCATATTTGATTGATCGAGGTTTATTGCCCAAACCATTAAATGAGAACAGCAAATTAAGTTGAATCAAAATTAGAAAAAATAATAGCTATGACCATAACTACAACACCAGAAAAGTTTATCAATATAAATACGATTTTAACAGAAATAGGTTTAACTTCTCGTCAGCGGGAATACTTAGTAAATTTCACAAATCGGTATAACAAAAAAACTCAAAAGTCAAAAAAACAGGCTCAACTAAATCGTCAGCATATAGCAGATAATAAAAAAATGGTTGAGTTTCAACTACCCTTAAAAGAGCTATATTATCCTATAGTTACGCAACAGTCTTCTGGGTCAAAAATACAAGATCTTGATGGTAATGAATACATAGATTTAGTTATGGGATATGGGAGTAACTTACTAGGACATAATCCT
This sequence comes from Pleurocapsales cyanobacterium LEGE 10410, assembly GCA_015207195.1. GTDB lineage: Bacteria > Cyanobacteriota > Cyanobacteriia > Cyanobacteriales > Xenococcaceae > Waterburya. Next base: position 6,294 of record JADEXJ010000235.1, on the reverse strand, counting down.
CCCTTTATCAAAGCAGCAATTATAGAACAATTAGAGCGAGGAATTCAACTTGGTTCTCAACCGCAATTAATTGGCGAAGTTGCTACCTTAATTAAAGAGCTTACAGGAGTAGAAAGAGTTGCTTTTAGCAATACAGGTACAGAAGCAGTAATGACGGCGATTCGTCTGGCTAGAACTATCACGGAAAAAAACAAAATTGTTATCTTTGCTAATTCCTATCACGGTCATTTTGATGGTACTCTGGGTAAAGCTAAAATTGTAGATAATCTAGTACAAACCAAGGCAATCGCTTCAGGAATACCAACTAACTATATCAAAGATATCTTAGTTTTAAAATACGGAGACGAACGAGCTTTAAATATAATTAAACAAGAGGCTAAAAATTTAGCTGCTGTGTTAGTCGAACCAGTACAATCTAGACGACCAAACTTACAGCCAAAAGCTTTCCTACAAGAGTTAAGACAAATAACTCAAGAGGCTCAAATCCCCTTAATTTTTGATGAAATGGTTACGGGTTTTCGTATTCATCCAGGTGGCGCACAAGCTTGGTTTGAAGTAGCAGCAGATATTGTTATTTACGGTAAGATAGTAGGCGGTGGTTTACCAATTAGCATTATTGCAGGTAAAGCTAAATACTTGGATGCGATCGATGGTGGAATGTGGCACTATGGTGACTTATCTTCGCCTCAAACAAAAACTACTGTTTTCGCTGGAACTTATTGCAAACATCCTCTAGCGATCGCCTCAGCTAAAGCAGTATTAGAACATTTAAAAGCTCAGGGCGCAACTCTACAACAAGAACTAAACCAACGTACATCTCAGTTTGTTGATACGCTCAATAGCTATTTTACAGCAGAAGAATTGCCAATTAATTTAACTAGTTTTGGGTCGTTATTTGGTCCTTATGCTGAGGAAAAAGACTTTAACGAACCATCAGAAAAAAAATCTCAATTATCCCTAGTATTTGACCTCCTTTACTATCATCTTTTAGCTAAAGGTGTGATGTTAAGAGGAAATGGCGGTTTTTTATCGACTGCACATACAGAAGCCGATTTAGATCGGATAGTTCAAGCTGTTAAGGACAGCATTTCCGAATTAAGACAGGGTGGATTTTTACCTTTTAGATAAACATCTGTTGATTCATACTTTCAATTTTCAGTCAATTAAATATCAAAAAAGTGAGGTTCAATCGTGACAACAATGGGAAAATATTGCAAAGCTTATCCAATTCAGCAACTACGTCAATTCAATAATTGGACTGAAAATCTAGAAAATACTAGAAAAGAGAAGCAAGAAATCGATGGCAAGGAAGTAGAACATAATCGAGTTTTGACTGATGATGATTTTCTCTATCTACAGGAAAATTATGTGGTTACAGATGGCATTTTTAAAGATGAAAATATTGTTTTCGATGCCGTAACTCCTGAATGGAAAGATTTTTGTACCAACACTCTTTCATTTGAAATTCCCAATTATGGATCTGCTGAAGCACAAACGTTAACTAATTCCGAACCAGTAGAGTCTTAAATTATTAACCTATCGCCACTATTATTCAAAGGAGTCAAATCAATCATGAACGAATTAGTACAGAGATTAGTTACAGGAAATCATCCAGTAGAAGCAAGTTTAAAACCCAATAAAACAGCAGAGGCTTTAAAAGAAAGTATCGATCGCGGTTATGTTCATATTAAATTTACCAATACTAAAGGCGGAACCGAACTCGGTGTCAGACTCGATCCCGAAGCATCTAATTGGCAAAAAGCGGATTTTGAAAGTCAAACTGGAAAAGTTCATTTAGTAGGTAATCTAACTCTTAATTATGAAAAGGTTCGCTGTATTGCTGACCTCGATCTCCAAACATTATCAGGTCAAGGTCATCTAGAACCAATTGAAGAAGCAGTTTCATTAACTAGCAATAGCTAAATGTTTTTGGACAATTTAAAAATACTCGATCGCATTACAACAAATCAACCAAACAGGAGAAAATCATGTATCAAGACGACAAAGAAGACAACAGAACTTATAAAGTAGTAGTCAATCACGAAGAACAATATTCGATTTGGCTAGTCGATCAAGAAAATCCTTTGGGTTGGAAAGATGTAGGCAAAAGTGGTTTAAAACAAGAATGTTTAGATCATATAAGTGAAGTTTGGACGGACATGAGACCATTGAGTTTGAGAAAGAAAATGGCTGAAATAGCTGAGTAACTGATGTTACGCGCTCATCGATCTGTGAAGATCGGTCAGCGATTAAAAATCAAGGGGTAAAGGCTTGTTATACAAAGCTTTAATCTTTCCCCTTTGACTAACTCTACTAAGTCTCTTCGGGATGCACGAGAACTAGTAAAATTTCCTATTTTCTATAGATTGCATTCGGATAGAGATATAAACTCTCATCCCAACAAGTTTTCTTCATTAATTTAAAATGTAGTTTGAATAATAAACTATGACCTTTACAGAGACCACTAACCCCTGGATTACTCACTTAAAACCAAATCCTTCAGCTTCTTTGCGTTTGTTTTGCTTTCCCTACGCAGGTGGTAATTCATATATTTTTCGTCCGTGGATCGAACGCTTACCTAAAACTATTGAAATCTGCCCAATAGAATTACCTGGAAGGGGATTTCAACTAAAATCCACTCCTTATAGACAGATTGAGCCATTGGTAAAAGCGATCGCCACGGCAATTAGACCTTATTTAGATAAACCCTTTGCCTTCTTCGGTCACAGTATGGGAGGTTTAGTTAGCTTTGAATTAGCTCGTTTTATCCGTCGTCAATATAGTTTAGAACCAGTTCATTTATTTATATCTGGTCGTCGCGCCCCCCAAACCAAAGATTCAAAGCCATCAATTAACGATCTTCCTCAAGCAGAATTTATTGAGGAATTACGCCAGCTAAAAGGCACTCCCGAAGAGGTATTAAACAATGATGAATTAATGGAATTGCTCGTACCAATTCTACGGGCAGATTTCGCTGTATTAGAAAATTATCACTATACTCCTGAAGCTCCATTAAATTGTCCGATTTCGGTTTTTGGCGGACTACAAGATCGAGAAGTCGAACTAGAAAAACTTGAAGCCTGGAGAGAACAAACTATAGGTTCTTTTTCTCTGAAGATGCTAACTGGAGATCATTTCTTTATTCATTCTTCTCAGTCTTTGCTACCAGAATTAATTCAACAGATAGCTATTCGCAGTTAGCTCTTACCGAGCTTTTTAAGCAAAAATTTTATAAGTAACAGTTTATGAGCAGCAGAGTTTCGATTAAATATGAATATCTCAAACCAGTTTTATTTCTTATCGGTTTACTTATAGCTTTATTCATCGGGCAAACAAATGTACATGGTACATCAAAAAGTACCGAAATTCTCTGGGATGACTACGGCGTACCTCATGTTTATGGAGTCAATACCGAAGGAGCATTTCAAGCCTTTGGTTGGGCGCAAATGCAGAGTCACGGCGATCTAATTTTACGTCTTTACGGTCAGGCTAGAGGTCGGGCTGCTGAATACTGGGGAGAAGACTATCTAGAATCAGATAAGTGGGTAGTCACAACGGGTATTCCCCAAAGGGCAAAAATTTGGTACGAACAACAGAATCCTTACTTTCGTAGTAACTTAGATGCCTTTGCTGCTGGTATTAACAACTATGCCCAAGAACATCCTGAATTAATTGACGATGAAGTTGAAGCAGTATTACCAGTAACAGCAGAAGATGTGATAGCTCACGTTCAACGAGTGATTAATTTTACCTTTATAACCGACCCAGAAACAGTTGCTAGCTTGGGGAATGAACTTGAACCACCTCAACAGTCCAAAGGTTCTAACGGTTGGGCGATCGCACCTAGCCGTTCTGAGAGCGGAAATGCCATGTTATTGGCTAATCCCCATCTCCCTTGGTCGGATTTATTTCTCTGGTATGAAGCACAGATTACCGCACCAGGAATGGATGCCTATGGTGCAACTTTAGTTGGTGTTCCTGTTCTGGCGATCGCTTTTAATAATAATCTAGGTTGGACACACACGGTCAATACTTTTGACGGTTGGGATCTCTATGAATTGACTCTTTCTAATGACGGATATCTATTTGATGGTGAAGTGCGTGACTTCGAGGGACAAACTACCAAACTCAAGGTAAAACAAGCAAATGGCACGATGCGATCGCAAAAACTTACGATCCAAAATTCAATTCACGGACCAATAGTTAAACAGGAAAACGGTAAAGCCTTAGCCTTAAGAGTTGTTGGTTTAGATCGTCCTAGAGTACTAGAACAATGGTGGGACATGGCAAAAGCACAAAACTTTCAACAGTTTGAAAAAGTACTACAACGCATACAACTGCCCATGTTTACCGTCATGTATGCCGACCGAGAGGGACATATTATGCATCTATTTAACGGTCAGGTTCCGATTCGCGATCAGGGAGATTTTGCTTATTGGCAAGGGATTATACCTGGAGATACCTCCGATACTTTATGGACTAAAATTCATTCCTATAAAGATTTACCCCGTATTGTCGATCCGACCAGTGGTTGGGTACAAAACGCTAACGATCCACCCTGGACTACTACTTTTCCCAGCGCGATCGCTCCCAAAGACTACCCACCTTACATTGCACCCCAATTTATGGATTTTCGAGCGCAAAGTTCTGCTCTGATGCTTGCCGAGGATAGTAAAATTTCCTTAGAAGAAATGATTGCCTACAAGCATTCTACACGCATGGAAACGGCTGACCGTCTCCTCGATGATTTACTGCCTGCCTTACGACAAGAAGGTAGTCCCCTAGCTTTAAAAATAGCTGATGTACTGGGTCAATGGGATCGTCAAGCTAATGCTGATAGTAAAGGCGCAGTATTGTTTGCTGCGTGGTTAGAAGAAAGCGACTTCGACACTTTGTTTAGTCAACCCTGGCAAGAAAGCTCTCCTCTCAATACTCCCGATGGGTTAGCTAATCCCCAACAAGCTGTTACCACACTTTTAGCTGTAGCCAATCAAATCGAACAGGATTATGGTGCGATCGATGTTCCTTGGGGTGAAGTATTCCGCCTACAACACGGCAATATCGATTTACCTGCTAATGGGGGTTCGGGCGATCTGGGTATTTTTCGGGTGGTCGATTTTATTCCCCAAGAAAACTCCCAACGTTATCAGGCATATAATGGCGATTCTTACGTGGCTGCCATTGAGTTCTCCCAACCAGTCAAAGCTATGGCACTCACTACCTATGGTAATAGTACTCAGCCAAATAGTAGCAAGAACAATCAATTACAGTTATTTTCCCAAAAACAGTTGCGTCCCGTCTGGCATTTGCGTCAAGATGTGGAAGCTCATTTAGTAGAAACTAAAGTCTTTTCAGAAGACCTAGCATTAAAGTAAACATTGCTGCCAATTTCAACGATCCAGATTACGCTCTATATTCTCTCCTGGGTTGTGTTCCCAGCGATCGCCTACATGGGCATATATTGAAGTCGTTCTAGGATCGGCGTGTCCTAGTAAATCCTGTACCTGTCTCAAGTCTGAACCAGTTCTCAGTGCCAGCGTACCAGCAGTATGTCTGAGGCTGTGTGCGGTAAGAGTTCTACCAGGTGTGTGTTTGAGATTGCATTCAATCAAAGCGCGATCGCAGATCTCCCTAATGCTGCGTCTGGATAATTGACCACCCTTATTGTTGTTACTCAAAGAGACAAAAACATAATCTGCTGGTTTGATTTTTCTTCTCAGAACTTTGCGCCTCAACTGAAGATATTCATCTAATTGGGCAGTTAAATTCTCAGTTAAGGGAACAATTCTACTAGCTCTTTTCGCCGATACCTGCAAACCAGTTTTAATTCCTTGTCTAACAATATCCTCTATCTTCAGTTGATGCATTTCTACCGTTCTGCATCCTTCTAAGCTCATGATGCCAATCAAAAGGCGATCGCGCAGCAGGCTCAGTCGGACTTTATTGGTTTTGGCTTTCTCTAATTGGGATTGAATATGGTCGAGTAAATATTTTAATTCCTCCGCCTCCATAAAGGTAATCCGAGTGGCAGGATCTTTTCTATCTGAGGGTGCTTTAACTTTAGCTGCGGGATTATTGCTAATCAGCCCATGAATTTGTGCTGCTTTGTAAAATATTCTGACAATATTCAGTTTAGTGGCGATCGTACTGTTAGCGTATCCAGAGTTAACTAACGGGACTTAAACAATCAAAAAGGACAAAATAGACTATAATACTTACCAAATATATATTTCACGTCGAAGAAGTAACCGATGAAAGAAACCACTCCCGCAGCCATGCCACCTTGTTTCGATA